>JALZJP010000192.1 GCA_030859715.1 Chloroflexota bacterium | reverse complement strand
GACCGGATGCCCGGTCCGCCGCTGGCCGTTGCCTGTTGACAGGGCGGCAGGAAGGCGAGAAGATGTCTGTCAGATGTCTTACAACAGGAAGTGGGAAGGAGCGAGGACATGGACCGGGTTTCGCGAGCGCCGCGGCTGGTGGGCGCGTGGGAGGTCGACCGGCGCCGGTTGTTGGGAAGTGCGGCGGCCGGGGCGGTCGCTGGCCTGGGCGGCGGCCTGATCGTCCGGTCCGGGCTTGCCGCCGCCCGCCAGAAGGCGGCGCCGAGCGGCATCCTGCAGCTTGGCGGCGAGTCGGAGCCGGCGGGGAGCTGGTTGCCGTACCGGGCCACCGGCGGCGCCGAAACCCAGGTCTTCGATTTGATCTTCAGCCGGTTGATCCGGTTCGATGCCGACTACAACCTGATTCCCGACCTGGCCGAGCGGTATGAAGCCTCGGACGACGCCTCGGAGTTCACCTTCTATCTGCGCCAGGACGTCACCTGGCACGACGGGGAGCCGTTCGACGCCGACGACGTCATCTTCACCTATCGCACCGCCCTGCTGGCGGGCGCGACCCAGTCCAATCGGCTCTCGCAGATGCAGGGTGGCGTCGCCTTCCGCGATGGCGAGAGCGACGAGTTGCCCGGCTTGCAACGGATCGACGAATACACGGTCAAGATCGTTTTGGAGCAGCCCAACATCGCCTTTTTGATCGGCGCCGCCCACAACAACTCGCTGGTCTGGATCCTGCCGGAGCACATTTTCGCCGATGCCGACCCGGAGACGCTCGACCAACACCCCTTTGCGCGGGAGCCGACCGTGGGCACCGGGCCGTTCAAGTTTGTCGAGTACGTGCCGGACCAGCATGTGCGGACCGAGGCCAACCTCGAGTACTTCCTGGGGGCGCCGAAGCTGGCCGAGGTCTATGTCATCATGGCCGCCCCGGCGACCCAACTGGCCTCGCTGGAAGCGAGCACGCTCGATGTGATGCAAGCCCTCACCGCGGCCGATGGCGACCGGCTCGCCGACAGCGAGGTGGTTGACATCGTGCCGACGCCGGGAGTTGGTATCTTCCAAACCGCGATCATGAACGAGCGGTTCCCCGATAAGCGGGTGCGGCAGGCGTTCATGTACGGCGTCGACCGCCAGGCCCTGATGGACGTGGTGATGCAAGGCCAGGCCCGGCTGGTCAACCAGTCGGTGATCGGCCCGGAATGGGCCGAGTACGACGATCTGAACGAGTACCCGTACGACCCGGAACAGGCCCGGCAACTGCTGGCGGACGCCGGCTGGGACTCGTCGCAAACGGTCGAGCTGATCTGGGAGCAAGGGTTCCAGGCGATCGAGCTGAGCGCGCCGGTGTTCCAGCAGCAGATGGCCGAGATCGGGGTGCAGGTGACGCTGACGCCGTTGGACGAGTCCGCCTTCGAAGCGCGGGTGATCGAGGAGATGGACTTTGATCTCGCCTGGTTCGGCGGCGGCGCCTACGGCCTCGATCCCGATGTCTCGTCGGTCTACTATGCCAGCACCAACTGGACCCCGACCGGCGGCAACACCACCCACTACGCCAACGAGGAGCTGGACACGCTGTTCGAGGCCGGCCGGGCGACCTCGATCATCGAGCAGCGGCAGGCGATCTACCACGACGTGGCCCGGATCCTGAACGAGGACGTGCCGACGATCTTCTGGTGGTCCGACAACATGATCTGGGGCATCAACAAGCAGGTCCAAAGCGTGGCGCCGGGGCCGAACACCGACATCCATTGGAACATCCACGAGTGGTCGCTCGCGGAGTAGATGTCGTGGAGTAGACCTCGATCGCGTGTCTGGCGTGGCGAAGCGCGGGAATACATCCCCGCGCTGAAAACACAAACCCGGCTGAAGCCGGCTGAGAAGGCGATGCTAGCATCTGGCTTGGGAAATAACGCACTATTGGGATTCCGACCAGCACCCTTTAGGGTGGTTCGTGATTTCAGCTCGGGGATTCATCCCCGAGCTTCGCTGCCGGGAACCGGGGCGTGAGCCAGTTCGTCCTCCGGCGGGTGCTGATCGCGGTGCCGGTGTTGATCGGGGTGACGCTGCTGGCGTATCTCCTGGTCAATCTGGCGCCGGGCGACCCGGTGACGGCGATGATCGATCCCGCCACCCGGGCCGAGCTGGGGCAGGAGTGGGTCGAGCAACGCCGGGAGCAGCTTGGCCTGAACGACCCGCCGCTGGTCCGCTATCTGCTCTGGCTGCAACAGGTGGCCCAAGGGAACCTTGGCTACTCGCTGGTCGGCGGGCAGCCGGTGGCGGAGCAGATCGGGGCCCGGATCGGGCCGACCGTGCTGCTCATGGGCACGGCTTTGCTGCTGGGCGGCGTGATTGGGATTCCACTAGGCATCCTGTCGGCGATCCGACAGCACTCGATCCTCGATTACCTGACGACGGTGGCCGGCTTCCTCACCGTCTCCACCCCGAGCTTCTTTCTCGGCCTCAGCCTCGTCTACCTCTTCGCGATTCGCTGGCGCGCCTTCCCCAGCTCCGGCATGCGAACCCTCGGCGAGCCGG
The DNA here is from genome assembly GCA_030859715.1 of Chloroflexota bacterium. Classification (GTDB taxonomy): domain Bacteria; phylum Chloroflexota; class Chloroflexia; order Thermomicrobiales; family UBA6265; genus JACCYK01. The sequence continues at coordinate 17,396 of JALZJP010000192.1, read as the reverse complement.
AGACGGTCACCGATCTGGCGCACCACATGATCCTGCCGGTGACGGTGCTGGCCCTGGCCCACACGCCCTTGCTGATGCGCTACGCGCGATCAACGATGCTGGAGGTGCTGCGCCAGGACTACGTGACGACGGCGCGGGCGAAAGGGCTCCGGGAGCGGATCGTGATGATCGGCCACGCCTTCCGCAATGCCCTGATCCCGTTGATTACGGTGATCGGCCTCAGCCTGCCGGAGCTGCTGAGTGGTGCCGTCATCACCGAAACCATCTTCCAGTGGCCGGGAATGGGGATGCTGGCGGTGCGGGCGGTCAATGCCCGCGACTACCCGCTGATCCTGGGCACGATTCTGGTCACGGCGACGCTGGTGCTGCTGAGCAACCTGGCAGCCGACCTGCTCTACGGCGTGGCCGACCCCCGGATCCGGGTCTCGGCCCGGAGGCGCTGAGATGAGCCTGTCCGGCGCCGCGCTGGCGACCACGGGAGGGCTGGCCGTGGCCGAGCGGCGACAGGGCCGGCACCGGCTGCTGCGCTCCTTCGTCAAGCACCGGCTGGCCCTGGCCGGGCTGGCGATCGTCACCCTGCTCGGGCTGGCGGCGATCTTGGCGCCGGTCGTCGCCACGCACGATCCGTACACGGTCGATCTGCTGGCCGCCGGCGAGCCGCCCAGCGGCGCTCACTGGCTGGGCACCGATGAGGTCGGCCGCGACGTCTTCAGCCGGTTGGTCTATGGCTCGCGGGTGTCGCTCTCGGTGGGGCTGGTGGCGGTCACGATCGCGACCGTCATCGGCACCACGCTGGGCGCCATCTCGGGCTACTTCGGCGGGCTGGCGGACGGGGTCTTGCAGCGCCTGACGGATACCGTGATGTGCTTCCCGCCCTTGATCGTGATTATCGCCGCGGTCTCGATTACGGGGCCGAGCATCTGGAACGTGATGATGATTATCGGCTTGCTGACCTGGACCAGTACCTGCCGCCTCGTGCGGGGCCAGTTCCTGGCGCTGCGGGAGCGGGAGTTTGTCGAAGCGGCGCGGGCGCTGGGGGTGGGCGACGTCCGGTTGATCTTCCGCCATGTGCTGCCGAACGCGGTCGCTCCGGTGATCGTGGCGGCGACCTTTGGCGTGGCGGCGGCGATCCTGACCGAGGCCGGGCTCTCCTTCCTCGGCCTCGGGGTGCAGCCGCCCACCGCGAGCTGGGGCAACCAGATCAACCTGGCCCAATCGGCGACCATCCTGCAACGGATGCCCTGGCTGTGGGCGCCGGCGGGGGTCCTGATCGCGGTCGCCGTGCTGAGCATCAACTTCGTCGGCGACGGCCTGCGCGATGCGCTCGACCCGCGAGCGGGGAGTGACACATGAGGCGGCTCCCCAACCTCCAGTTCCGCGGGAGCACGCACGAACGACTCAGGTCCACCTGGCCGAGACGCCCGCATGATGACGTGACCGTAGGATAGGCAGGGACAGAGATGCCGAACGTTCCCGTTCCCGAGCTGCGGCAACTGGCAACCACACTGATCGCCGCGATTGGGACGCCGGCGGATCTGGCCAAGTCGGTGAGCGATTCGCTGATCAATGCCAACCTGGCCGGGCATGACTCGCACGGGGTGCTGCGCCTGCCGGGCTACCTCGCGGCGGCGCGAGCGGGCGATGTGCGGGTCGCGGCCCGGCCGGCGGTGACCCATGTGGACCGGGCGACGGCGCGGGTCGACGGGGGCTGGGGCTGGGGCCAACCGGCGATGTGGCTGGCGACCGAGACCGTGCGGGAGCGAGCACGGGAGCACGGGGTCGGCTGTACGGTGGTCAACCGGTGCTTTCACATCGGCCGGGTGGCGCCCTATGTCGAAGCTCTGGCGCGGCACGGCCTGGTCGGCCTCGCGATGTCGAACGCGGGACCGGCGGTGGCGCCCCACGGCGGCCGGCAGCGGACGTTGGGCACCAACCCCTTTGCCTGGGCGGTGCCGCGGGGGCCGGAGATGGAGCCACTAAGCTTCGACATCGCGACGGCGGCGATCGCCGAGGGCAAGCTGCGGGTGGCGCAGTCGAAAGGGCTGCCGGTGGCGCCGGGCCTCTTACTGACCGAGGACGGCCGGCCGACGATTGCGCCGGACGACTTCTACGCGGGCGGGGCGTTGCTGGCGTTCGGCGGCCACAAAGGATCCGGCATCAGCCTCCTGGCTCAAGTGCTGGGACTCGGCCTAGCCGGTTTGGATACGTCGACCTTCTCCGGCCCGCGGGGGGCGAACGGCCCGGTCATCATCGCGATCGAGATTCCGCCGTTCTCGGACCCGGAGCAATTCGTGACGGCGATCACGGCGTTATGCGGACGGATCGCCGCCTCGCCGCCAGCGGAGGAGGTGGAACGGGTGTTATTGCCGGGCGATCTCGAGATCGCGACACGAGCGGAACGGGAGCAAACCGGGATCCCGATCCCGGACACGACGTGGGGCCAGCTCGCCGAGCTGGCGGCGGGGCTGGAGGTGGAGTTGCCGGTGGTGTAGCCGCCCGACCCTCGAATTTTGGGGGGGCCTACGAGAGCCGATGGCTGAAAGGAAAACGCGACAGGATGGTCAATCAACCAAGCTCGGGAATGAATTCCCGAGCTGAATAAACAACACCCAGAGGGTACCCGGCTGAAGCCGGCTGAGGGCTGGAAGTTGGCTTCTGCACTGAAAAATTCTCGCGATGATTGCCTCAGCACCCTTTAGGGTGGTTCGTGATTTCAGCCTGATCGCTTCAGCGTCAGGCTCGGTGGCAAGGACGGTGGGACGGCCCGGAAACCCTGTTCCGGACACGGTCGACGACCAGGAGAAGGAGCGAGCAATGCAAGGGCGCAACGCATACGGACAGCGGCGGATTGGGCGACGGCGGCTGATCGGCCAGACGGCGGCGGCAGGAATGGCGGTGGCCGGGGCCGGTCACCTGGGCGGGACGCGATCGGCGGCCCGGCAGGAGGCGGCGTCCGGGATCCTCCAGATGGGGCGGGAGTCGGAGTTCCAGCCGAACTTCAACCCGATGCAGGTCTCGACCGGAACCCAGACCCAGATTTGCGATCTCATCTTCGGCCGGCTGCTGAAAGTCGATACCGATCTCAACCTGGTGCCCGATCTGGCCGAGTCGTATGAGATTTCGGACGACGCGACCCAATTCACCTTCACCCTGCGGGATGACGCGGTCTGGCACGATGGGGAGCCGGTGACGGTCGATGACGTCCTCTTCACCTACCGGCTGGCAATGCGGCCGGAGGCTGCCGCCCGGCAATGGGGCAAGCTGTCGCAGATCGCCGGCGCCACCGAGTTTAACGAGGGCGCGAGTGACGAGGTGGCCGGCCTGGAGCGGGTCGATGATCAGACCGTGCGGTTCACCCTGTCGGCGCCGAACGTGGCTTGGCTGTTCGGCACCGCGCTCAGCAACTCGCTGATGTGGATCTTACCCGAGCACATCCTGGGCGATGCCGATCCGGCGGCGCTCGATCAACACCCCTTCATGCTGGCGCCGGAGGTGGGATCCGGGGCGTACAAGTTCATCGACTACGTGCCGGATCAGTACATCCAGTTCGAGGCCAACCCCGATTTCTACCTGGGGGCGCCGAAAATCGGCCAAGTCTTCCTCCAACTGGCGGTGCCGACCACCCAACTGGCGCAGTTGGAAAGCGGGCAATTGCACCTAATGCCCCGGATGTCGCCGCGCGACGGCGAACGCTTGGCAGACGATCCCGCCTTGCGGATCGAGCCGGCGCCGGGGGTGGGGGTCTTCCAGATCGCGGTCAACAACGAGCGCTTCCCCGACAAGCGGGTGCGCCAGGCGATGATGTACGCGGTCGACCGGGCGGCCTTGCTCGACGTGGTGGAGCTGGGGCAGGGGCGGCTGGTCAACAGCACGGTGATCGGCCCGGAATGGGCGACCTACGACGATCTCGACGACTACGCCTACGACCCGGAGCGGGCGCGGGCGCTGCTGGCCGACGCGGCGTGGGACGGCTCGCGAACGATCAGCCTCACTTGGTCGCAGGGGTTCCAGGCGATTGAGCTGGCGGCGCCGGTGTTTCAGCAGCAACTGGCCGAGGTGGGGATCACGGTCGAGCTGGCGCCGCTGGAATCGGCGGCCTACTTGCAGGCGGTGGTGACCGAGCCCGATTTCGACCTGGCCTGGTTCGGCGGCGGCTCCTACGGGATGGACCCCGATGTCTCGTCGGCCTACTACCTGTCGACGACCTGGACCCCGGCCGGCGCCAACACCACCCATTACGCGAACGAGGCGCTGGACGAGCTGTTCATCGCCGGCCGCGGCACGCCGGACCTCAAGGAACGCGCCGCGATCTATCACGACGTGGCGCTGACCCTGAACGAGGACGTGCCGACCCTCTTTTTTTGGTCGAACAACTTGATTTGGGGCATGAGCGCCGACCTGGCGGGAGTGCGGCCGGGGCCGAACCAGTACATCTGGTGGAACATCCAGGAATGGTCGCTGACCGGGGAGTAGGGGGCCGGCCGCGATCGCCGTCGCGGCGGCGATCGGGTTGGCGCGTCCGGCGGGAGAGGAATCGATGAGACGAGCGGATCGTGGTTTCTGAGCCAACCGGGCGGCCGGCGCTGACGGAGCGGGCGTTGGCGGCGGTGCCGCGGGTGTCCGTGCATGAGGAGATCCGGGACCGGCTGCGACGGTTCATCATCGACAGCGGGCTGGCGCCCGGGGACCGGTTGCCGGGAGAGGCGGCGATCGCGCTGCGGCTGGGGGTGGGGCGGCCGGCGGTGCGCGAGGCGTTGCGCTCGCTGGAGGCGGTCGGCGCGATCGCCACCCGTAAAGGGATTGGGCGCTTCGTCGGCCAATTCGAGCCGGCGTCGTACGTCCGCAACTTTACGACCGAATCGCTGGTCGAAGCGTTCGACGAGCGGGAGCTGATGGAAACCCGCTGCCTGCTCGAGATCGCGGCGGTGCCGGCCGCGGTGCGGCGGTTGACCGACGCCGACTTGGCCGAGCTGGGCGCCCACCTGGTCGAGATGCGGCGGCTGGTGGCAGCCGGCGAGCCGTATCTGGAAGCGGACCTGGGCATGCACCGGGTAATGATGCGGCACGTCGACAACCGGCTCATCGCGGTGATGCTCGATGTCACCTACGCGCTCGCCTCGCGGTGGGCGGGCCAACCGGACTGGGAGGAACGCGCCGGCCGGGAGGCGACCCGGCGGGTGGACTTGGCCGAGCACGAGGCGCTGGCGGCGGCGGTGCTGCGGCGCGACGGCGCGGCGGCGCAAGCACGATTGATCGATCACTTTGGGACCACGGCGACCCGGATCGGCTTCACCCTGTTCTGGGACCAGATCGGGAAGTAGGGCGCGGGCGCTTCGGATTATGGCCAAAGTAGGCGCCCGGCTCCGTCGCCGCCACGCTCGGAACTGGCGCGGCTGAGCTTTATTTACAAACAGCCGGGCGGCAACCAGGGGTAGGGATCGCACGGAAAGTGACGAATTCGAGGACAAATCGCGTCGTCGAGGCGCGGCATGGCCCCGCGGGCGCCTTCACCCGTCGACCGTCGGTGGACAGCCGTGTTCGCCAACCAGATTCTGGCTCTGGGAGCCGGCGGGGGTACCCACGCTTGGCTATGCAGCGCCCCAACGCCGAGATCGGTTACGATGCCCAAGGTGATCGTCAGATTGAGCACTAGCCCTCGAAGCACATTGGAGTTAGTGTGGCACTATAGGCGAAAAGCGCTCCGGTGAGAACTGTTCGATTGTGCAGTAGCATTGCAGTTCTGCGAAGGGACCGACCTCCAGATAACCTGCATCCGCGTTCTTTTCGCAGTCTGATTCGTGACAGAGGGTGATCCTGTGTCGGACTCTAGCCTGTTCCAATTCGTTGGTCCATGGACTGAATTGAAGCTTGAAATTCTGAGGAAGTACGCTGAGCCATATTCCCGGATCCTTAGCCAGCAAGAGCGGCCAGGCTTCTATCATATATATGTAGATGCGTTCGCCGGTGCCGGCAACTTCCTTTCCAAACGCTCTGGAATGCTCGTACCTGGCAGTCCCAAGATAGCATTAGAAACACAGCCTCCGTTTCGCGAATACCATTTCATTGATATCGATCGTCTCAAGATTAGATCGCTTGAACAACTTGCAGAAGGTCGGGAAGACGTGCAAATCCACCACGGTGACTGTAATTACATACTCATGGAGCGAATTCTTCCTCGAATCAGGTACGAGGATTTCCGCCGCGGACTTTGCATTCTTGATCCATATGGCATGCATCTGAATTGGACAACGGTTGAGGAAATTGGGAGGATGCGCTCGGTTGAAGTCTTCATCAACTTTCCCGTGATGGACATGAACCGCAATGTCCTCAGACGTGAACCTTCGAACATTGATCCAGATCAAGCGCTTCGGATGAATGCCTTCTGGGGAGACCAGTCGTGGCAGGACTTCTATCGACCCAGGCCACAGCTCAATTTGTGAGGAGAGCCAGAACAGATCAAGGCTGCAACGAATGACGATGTGGCCGAGTCATACAGAAGGAGACTGCGCGAAGTGGCAGGATTTACATTTGTGCCCAAACCATTACCGATGCGAAATTCGTCGAATGCAATTCTCTATTATCTCTTCTTCGCTTCGTACAACAACGTTGGCCATCGTATAATAGAACATATTTTCGGTTCCTATCGAGTAGGAGGGTAGGTCCAATGGCTGGGTCGTCGTCGATTGAGTGGACCGAAGCGACATGGAATCCCCTAACTGGCTGTACTAAGGTCAGCCAAGGATGCAAGCATTGTTACGCTGAGAGGATGGCAAAACGCCTGCAGGCTATGGGGCACCCCAACTACGCTACCGGATTCAAGTTGGCTCTGCACGAGAACCTACTGGAGGCTCCGCTCAAGTGGAAGAAACCTCGGACAATCTTTGTGAACTCAATGAGTGACCTCTTTCATCCGGAGGTTCCGGACTTATTCATTCACAGAGTCTTCAATGTCATGTGTGAGGCGTCCCACCACCGTTTTCAAGTTCTTACAAAGCGACCAGAACGAGTCCTAGAGCTTTCGAGCGACTTACCATGGCCGTCAAATGTATGGATGGGCACGAGCGTAGAGAGCACGAAGTATGTTTCGCGGATTCAGTTGATTGGGCAAACTGCTGCTCAGGTGAAATTCCTATCCCTCGAGCCCCTTCTGGGACCGCTTCCCAATCTAGAGTTGACCGAAATCGACTGGGTCATTGTCGGTGGAGAGTCGGGCCCGCAGGCTCGCCCGGTCAACGAGGCATGGGTGATCGACATCCGTGACCAGTGTATTTCGCAGAAAATCCCGTTCTTCTTCAAGCAGTGGGGCGGCGTGAACAAGAAAATTAGAGGCAGACTGCTCGAAGGACGCACATGGGACGAAATGCCAAGTGCAGCAAGGCTTCAAGCTCAATCTCCAGAACTGATTCATCGAGAACAGACCCCTCTACTCGCCTTGGTTAGGTAGCGAATCCGCTTCAAGTGACTGGCAGCAGGAACAAATCTGGTTAGCGATAGCGGCCACTGTCTTGGAGAACCCTCTATCGTTGGAGTGTGGGAGTCTGTAGCGCAGATGTCTCTGGAGAAGGTCTGGAGCGAGCGCAATCTACGGTTTGCATCCGCGATACGCAGAAGCTGGCGTGGCGACGGCCGGACATAGGCCAGCCAGGAGGTCGAGGAGGCGGTCGATTTCGGAGTCGGTGTTGTAGTAGTGGGGGGAGGCGCGGAGGAGGGTGGGGAGGGCGCGGGCTTCGGCGTCGAGGCGGGTGCTGTCGGGGTCGGCGTAGCCGATGGTAATGCCGGCGGCGGCGGCGCGGGCGACGATGGCGTGGGCGTCGTGGTCGGCGACGGTGAAGCTGACGATGGCGGAGCGGTCACGGCCGAGATCGCGCGGCTCGACGCCGGGGATGGCGGCGAGGCCGCACCGGAGCCGGTTCGCGAGCTTCCAAGTCCGATCTTGGATCGCGTCCAGGCCGAGGGCGAGGGCGTAGTCGATGGCGAGGCCCATGCCGAGGCGGGCCGCGTAGTTGTTCTCCCAGGTCTCGAAGCGCCGGGCGTCGGGCCGTAGCTCGTAGCGGTCGCGGGCCACCCAGGGCGCCGAGAAGTGATCGATCATCGGCGGCTCCAGCCGCTCCAGTAATCCCTGGCGGACATAGAGGAACCCGGTCCCCCGCGGTCCCCGCAGAAACTTCCGGCTGGCGGCGGAGAGCATGTCGCAGCCGAGCTGTTGGACATCGACCGGCATCTGGCCGACCGCCTGGCAGGCATCGAGCAGGTAGAGGATGCCGTGCTCGCGGGCGATGGCGCCGACCTCGGCGGCGGGGTTGACGAGGCCGCCGTTGGACGGCACCCAGGTGATCGCGATCAGCTTGACCCGCTCGTCGATCATGGCCCGCAGGGCGTCGACATCGAGCTGCCCATGCTCGTCGCCGGGGACGACCTCGACCCGGGCGCCGGTGCGGCGGGCGATTTGGAGGTAGGCGACGTAGTTGGCGCCGTACTCGGCCTCGGCGGTCAGGATCCGGTCGCCGGGTTGGAAGGGCAGGGAATAAAACGCCATCTGCCAAGCGACGGTCGCGTTCTCGGTCAGCGCGATCTCGGCGGGGGCGACGTTGAGCAGGGCGGCGGTGGAGGCGTACACCGCCTGCAAGCGGTCGGCCTCACGGTCGGCGGCGGCGTAGCCGCCAATATCGGCTTCGAGATCGAGATACCGCTTCATCGCCGTCAGGACGGGTTCCGGCAGCAGTCCGGTGCCCGCGTTGTGGAGATAGGCACCGTGGGCGGTGCCCGGGGTTTCGGCCCGGACCCGCTCGAGGTCGATTTCCATGTTGCCCGCTGTCCTCCCTGCTAGCCGGCCCAGGCAATGGCACGCGGACGTTGGAAGCAAGTGCCGTGCCCCTACCCGGCGGTCACCTCCTCCCGTGACCCTGCCAGGGAGGTCGAGTCGAGTCGAGGTCAGGCCCGAATCGTCCGCGTCGCCGTGCCCTGCTCAGCGCGGTTGCGAATTCCACGGTCCGATCCCGGCGAACCGTTCGGGCGTCAGGTGCATGATGTAGCCCGGCCGCTCGCGCACCGACTCGGGCGGAAAGGGCACGCCGGGGCCGAGATAGACGGATGCGAGCCGCTGCAGCAGGGCCGCCGCGCCGCCCTCGGTGATGGCCGCCGTCCCGTACACGACCAGGTACTCGTGCAACCCCATCGCGTTCGTCTGCCGGCCCAGGAGCGAGAGGGCAACCCGGGCATCTCGACGCACGTTCTTGACCTTCTGCTGTTCGAGCATATGTCCACAAACAAACTCGTCGTCCTGGATGCCGACCCAGACGACGGACACTTGGGGGCTGCCGTCCGCGTTCAAGGTGGTCAAATGGGCGAGCGGTCCGGTGGCGACGAGCTCGTGGACAACCTCGGGAATCTCCATTGGCCGCTCCTTGCTGGTCTGTCTCGGACGTGCCACTCAGCGGTTGCGCCAGCGGACGGGGTAGGCAATGACGCCCCGACCTTTAATCAGTGTAGAGTGCCGACGGTGTCGTTACACGACCGTTCCGGCAGGCGGCGGCCGATTTGGTCCGGATTTGACGTTCCCGGCGAAGCGCGATAGATTCCCACGTCAGACTGAGGCGGGCCGGGTGCCACGTCAAGGCTCGAAGCCGTGGCGGCGAGAACGAGAGGGAGCGGTGACGAGTCCGGCCAACCGCCCAACCGAAACCGTGGCGGCGGCTCCGAGTGGCCAGCCGCGGCCGGCGCCCACGGTCGGGCCGATCATGGCGATCGGGGGGGCCGAGGACAAGCTGGACGACAAGGTCATCCTGGCAACCTTTATCCAGCTTGCCGGCGGCCGCGCCGCCCGGATCGCGATCGTGCCGACCGCGTCGTCGATCGAATCGGCGGGCGAACGCTACAAGGCGCTGTTCCTTGGCCTGGGGGCCGGCCAGGCCGAGGTCGTTTACATCGCCGACCGGGCCGATGCCGACGGCGACGCGCCGCTGGAGCTGTTGGCGGATGCCACCGGCATCTTCCTCACCGGCGGCAACCAGATGAAGCTGAACGCGATCGTCAATGGCACCCGGGCGTCGCACATCGTGCGCGAGCGCAACCACGCGGGCGCGATCATCGCCGGCACCAGCGCCGGGGCCTCAATCCTCTCGACCCATATGGTCGCCTACGGCGCCAGCGGCCCGGTGCCGCGGATGCGGATGGCGCAGATGGTGGCCGGGTTCGGCCTGGTGCCGGATGTGATCGTCGATCAGCATTTCCGGCAACGGGACCGGATCGGCCGTCTCCTCGCGCTCGTCGCCTTGAGTCCCAGCCTGCTCGGGCTGGGGGTGGACGAGGACACCGCCGCCCTGTTCGATGCCAGCGGCGTGCTGGAGGTGATCGGGCGCAACAGTGTGACGATCGTCGATGGCTCGCGCATGTATTCCGACGTCTTTCGGGTCAAGGGGCACGGCGCGATCACGGTCAGTAATGCCATACTCCATATCCTGACGCCGGGACACCGGTTTGACCTGCGGACCCGCCGGCTGCTGGACGGCTAGGGCGCGGTCCACCTGTCGTCGGGCGGGGCGCCGCCTGGCCCCGGCGCCGGTGAGCCAGGATACGCGCGAGCCAGGCGGGGATCGACGGCATCGCTTGGTCGTCCGCACAGCAGCCTACCGCGGAGGGGCGTCGTGTTGCAGATTCGTCAGACCACCGTCTATCGGGGACCGAACCTCTGGGCGCGGATGCCCACGATCCTGATCGAGCTCGAGATCGGGGAGCTGGAGGACCGGCCGACGAACAAGATTCCCGGCTTCTACGAGCACCTGACGGAGCTGCTGCCGTCGCTCTATGACCATGCCTGCTCGATCGGCAAGCCGGGCGGCTTCCTGCAACGGATGCGGCAAGGCACCTGGATGGGTCATGTGACGGAGCATGTGGCGCTGGAGCTACAGAACCTGGCCGGGGCCGAGGTGCGGCGGGGCAAGACGCGGGGCACCGGCGAGCGCGGCGTCTACAACGTCGTCTACCAGTACGAGCAAGAGGATGTCGGGCTCGCCGCCGGCCGGCTCGCGGTCCGCCTCCTGAACCACCTCATTTATGACACCGAGCCCGGCTTCGACTTCGTCTCCGAGCTGGAAGAGCGGGTGATCAAGGTCGCCGAGCGGCTGGCCTACGGGCCGTCCACCGGCGCCATCGTCGCCGAGGCGGAACGGCGCGGCATCCCGGTGCTGCGGCTCGATCCCCGGCGCTCCCTGGTGCAGCTCGGGCACGGCGCCTACCAAAAGCGGTTTTGGGCGACGGTGACCAGCTCCACCGCCAACATCGCGGTCGATATCGCCGGCAACAAAGAGCTGACGAACCGGATGCTGCACGAGGTCGGCATCCCGGTACCGCGGGCGATCGTGGTCCGGGACGAGGACGAGGCGGTCCGCGCCGCCGGTCAGATCGGCTATCCGGTGGTCATGAAGCCGCTCGACGGCAACCATGGCCGCGGGGTGATGATCAATCTCGCCGATGAGGCGGCGGTGCGCGAGGCGTACCCGACGGCGGAAGGCGAGAGCCGGGCCGGCACGGTGGTGGTCGAGCGCTTCGTCACGGGCAAGGATTTTCGGATCCTGGTGGTGAACAACCAGGTCGTGGCGGTGGCGGAACGGGTGCCGGCGCACGTCATCGGCGATGGCAACCGGACCGTGGCGGCGCTCGTTGAGCGGACGAACCTCGATCCCCGGCGCGGCGTCGGCCATGAGAAGATTCTGACCCGGATCGCGGTTGACCGGCAGACGGCAGAGGTGTTGGAGAAGCAGGGACTGAGCCTGGAGTCGGTGCCGGCGGCGGAGCAATTCGTCCAGCTCAAGCTGACGGGCAACATGAGCACCGGCGGCACCTCGATCGACCGGACCGATGACATCCATCCCGACAATGTCGAGATCGCCCGCCAGGCGGCGATGGTGGTCGGGCTCGATGTGGCGGGGATCGACTTCATCACCACCGACATCGCGCGCTCGGTGCGGGAGACGAAGGGGGCGATCGTCGAGATCAACGCCGGGCCCGGTTTCCGGATGCACACGAACCCGACCGAGGGCCATCCCCGCCACGTCGGGCGGGCGGTGATGGACATGCTCTTCCCGCCGGGGAGCCCGTCCCGCATCCCGCTGATCGCGGTCTCCGGCACCAACGGCAAGACGACGACGACCCGGATGATCGCCCACATCCTGAAGCAGACGGGCAAGATCGTCGGCATGACGACCACCGACGGCATCTATGTCGATGGCACCCAGATCGCGGCCGGCGACATGAGCGGCCCGACCAGCGCCCAAATGGTGCTCAAGAACCCGGTCGTCAACTACGCGGTGCTGGAGACGGCGCGGGGCGGCATCCTCCGCTCCGGCCTCGGCTTCGACCGCTGCGACGTGGCGGTGGTGACGAACGTGGCGAGCGATCACCTTGGATTAAAGGGGGTGCATACCCTGGCCGAGCTGGCGCGGGTCAAAGCGGTGGTGCCGCAGGCGGTGCTGCCGGGCGGCGCCAGCGTCCTCAATGCCGATAACCAGTGGACGGTCGAGATGGCCCGCACCGCCCGCGGCGAGCTTATCTTCTTCAGCCTGGACGAGGAGAACCCGGTCATCCGGGACCATGTCCGGGAGCGGGGCAAGGCGGTGGTGCTGCGGGCAACCCGGCACGGCGAGATGATTACCCTGATCGAGCACCGGCGCGACACCAGCCTGTTGCTGGCGGAGGAGATTCCAGCCACGTTCAACGGCCGGATCCGGGTGAATGTGGCGAACGCGCTGGCGGCGGTGGGGGCGGCCTTTGCCGAGGATGTCCAACTCGAGCATATCCGGCACGCTTTGCGGACCTTTACCACCAATTTCTTCCAAACGCCGGGCCGCTTTAACCTGTTGGAGATCGAGGGCCGGCGGGTGCTGATCGACTACTGCCACAACGTGGCGGGACTGGAATCGATGGCCGACCTGGTCCGGCGGATGGACGCCGACCGCACGATCGCGATGATCTCGATCCCGGGCGACCGTAGCAACGAGGACGTGCATGCCTTCGGCCGCCTGGCCGGGGCCACCTTCGATCAGATCGTGATCCGGGAGGATGACAACCCGCGGGGCCGGAAGCGGGGCGAGATCGCCGGCCTGCTGGGGTTGGCCGCCGGCGAAGGCGGGATCGCCAGCAACCGGGTGACGGTGGTCCTGAACGAGGTCGAGGCGGCCCATGCCGCGCTCGACCGGGCCGAACGGAACGACCTGGTGGTGCTGTTGGTGGACAAGCCGGCCGCGGTCTACGAATCGCTGACCCAACGGTCCACGAACGGCCGCGAGCGGCCCTGACCGAACGCCTGGGCCGCGTCGGGCGGCGGCGAGCGACAGGAGCCAGGGGGGCCGCCCCCGATCGCCGTGGCGGCGTCGCCTCAGGGAAACGACAACACCGCCACGGCAACGTGCCGTGGCGGTGTCGGACGGCGAACGCTCAGCCAATGAGACCCGAGCAATGAAGCCTTACGGATTGACGTTGCGGTCCCGGTCGTTGGCCACGGTGCCTTCGGCGGCCTCGGTCACGGTGATGTCCTCACGGCGGACGGTGCCGCGGACTTGCTCGGTGCGCTGGACGTCTTCCTTCTGGATGACGACTTCCTCACCAACCCGGACCCGCTTGTCGACCTGGACATCCTCGACTTCGAGCGGGACGTCGACGATCACTTCTTCAAAAGCGTTGTTCGTGTCAGCGGCGGTGACATCGCGATCAACGGTCCGGCGGACGACCTTGAGCCGCTCTTCGGTGACCGGCACGTCGAGCACGCGCTCCTCGCTCACGACATCCTTCTCGATGCGGGCGCCGCCGACCTCACGCTTCGTCTTGGTCGCCGTCAACTCCTCCTCGAAGGCCTGCACGGTGAGGGTGTCGTCGGTCATTGTCGTGGCGTCAACGTCGCGAGCCGTCGGGGCCGGGGCCACGGGCACGGTCTCGTCCACATAGGCGGTATCGGTGACCGTGGTGGTGGCCATTGTGGCGTCCTCGACGAAGGTCGGCTGCTGATCCCAGCCCTGGTTGAGGGCCACGTCCTTCTCGACGTTGAGGTAGATCTTGCCGTCGTCATAGGTGCTGACCGCGCTCAATGGGATGTAGTAATCGGTGGGGAAGAACCAGCCCTTTTCGACCACGATGTAGTCGTTGTTGGCGGCCACGACGTTCCCCAGCTTGTCACCGTCCGAGCCGTAGACCTCGTCACCTTCGGCTACCGTCACGCGAGGGTCATTCATAACCATGGTCCGTACTCCTTGTTCCGTGGCGAATCTCATAGGAGAGATGAATCGCAACCGTCGTTGCCCTTGTCGGTAGTGCATGGAACGTGCCAGGTTCGCTCCACGCGACGCCCGGCGAGTGAAGTGAAGGCTACAGGGCGGCCTTGCCGGCGACGCGAAAACCGCCTGCTGACGGGAGTTTGGGGGAAGGGTGGGACGGCTATGGTCCGCGCGGGAAACTTGACCGGATACTGGTCCTCGTCATATGCACCGAAGGGCCGCGAGTCTCACCAGGCATAGCTCTTGCATGGCCGCCGGCAACGACGACGATCGGGCGACTCGTGTCAGGAGCCGAGCATGACGGAACCGCCAGCCGCCGCCGGGTCTGAGCCGAAGCTGCTTACGGTGACCCTGACCAGCGAGGACCCGACGCGGCGGAGCGAAGAGATCGCGGCCGCGGTCCACGAGTATGTGACCGTCTACCGCGATCCGCCGCGCTTCCTCGTGATGCACCCCGCGGACTACGCGGCCGTTTCCCCGCATTTTCGCCACGAGCGCTCCCTGACCGAGGCGGCTGATACGATCGCGCATCGGGTCCAGCCGAGTCTCGATCGGGGCGCGATGTTGCTCGCGGATACCGACGATGCCGAGTGGCAAACGCCCGAATCCGCCTGATCCGGCGTCAGGCGGCGGGGAATCCCTTGGTTCAGCTCACCATTTCTCGTGGGGATGGTGATCGGCGTCGCGCTCTCGTCGCAGCTCGTCCTGAGAGACGCCAAAGGCGTCACCCAGGGTCCGCAGATGCTCGTCAGCGGGCTCGCCTTCGTCGTTCTCCCAGCCCTGGACCACGGCATCGTCCACCCCGAGGCGACGGCTCAGCTCGGCGGTGGACAGCCCGCGGGCTTCGCGCAATTCTTGGAACTTCTTGGCTTTGGCGCTCGGCATCCCCTGCTCCTTGGTGAAGGTTTCGTCGTGGCCGGCACCAGGATTGGGGACCGGGCGCCGCAACCGGATCGGCCGTGATTATCGCCGACGCGGCCTCGTCGTGGCGGGGACCGGGCCCGGACAGGGTGTTACAATCAATCCTGTCGATATTGTGGACTGTCTCTGGTGAAAAGGGTCGGCCCCCGTGCAGGTAAACGCCAAAGTCGATTACGCGCTCCGGGCGCTGACAGAGCTGACCAACGCCGGGCCGGGGCCCGTGAAGGCGGAAGCGATTTCCCAGGCCCAAGGCATTCCCCTGAAATTCCTCGAGAACATCCTGCTCGATCTGCGGCACGCTGGGCTCGTCATCAGCCAGCGGGGGCAGGTCGGCGGCTACCGACTGGGCCGGGACGCCCGTGAGATCACGCTGGCCGATGTGATCCGGGTGGTCGATGGCCCGCTGGCCAACGTCCGCGGCCTCAGCCCGGAGACGATCGAGTATGGCGGGTCGGCGGTCGCCCTGCGGGACGTTTGGATCGCCTTGCGGGCCAGCATGCGCGCGGTGCTGGAAGCGGTCACGATCCAGGATGTCCGCGACGGCGAGTTGCCGGCCGAGGTCCGCGCCCTGCTCGAGGCACCGGAGGCCTGGACCCGCCGCTAGGCTGGAGCCGGCCGCGAACGTGGTCGATAGTTTTTCTGGATTGCCCTACCATGCCCTTGGGTTGCCTCACGGACAGGCGCCTTGAAACAGTGTGCTCGTTCAGGACATGTGAGACAGCGAGGTGATCGAGTGCTTGGTAGGGAGTGCGATACCCAAGCGCTTGGTGTGGTCGTCAGGTATTGTACCGCGTCTCCCACTGGCGGAGGGCGGCTTGGAGCGTGGGCAGGTCGAGGTCGCCGTCGTAGCGCTCCCGGAACTCGCGGCGGACGGTGCCGTTGAGGCGTTCGACCCGGCCATTGAGCTTGGGGGAGCGCGGCGGCAAGACAGAGCGGGCGATGCCGCGCTGCTGGCAGGCTGTCTCGAAGCCGGCCATGAACTCACTCCCCCCGTCCACCTGGATGCCCTGCACCGGGACCGGCATCCGAGCCAGCAGCTCATCGAGGAAGGCGGTGGAGGAAGGCGGTGGCGGTGCCGGCCGTCGCCCGCGAGCGCACCCCCACGACCGCGCAGCGCGACACCACGTCGATCGCGGTGAACTGGCGGCGCTCGACGCCCGGCTCGGGGCCCAGGTGCATCGTATCGAGTTGGATCAGCTCCCCCGGCAGCTTCGGCAGGCGCTTGGTCTTCGGCAGCCGGATGGCATAGGGGCGTTGGGGACGAGGCCGGCGGAGCTTGACCGGCCGGGGCTCGATCAGCAGATGCCGGCGGCGGGCACTGCCGAGGATGCGGCCAATCATGGAGGTCGACAGGCGCATCCCCTGGCCGGCGAGCAGGTGGTGGAGCTTGTCTTTGCCAAAGCGGGGGTGGGCCTCGCGCAGGGCCAGCACCGCCTGCTCCTGGGCGGCGCTCCAGGTGCCGCGGCGGACGCGCTTGGGGCGCCGCGAGCGGGGCGCCAGGGAGCGCGGGTCGGTGGGGGTCTAGCAGGCCAGCCAGCGGTAGACCGTGGCCCGCGAGCGGCCAAAGGTCCGCACCGCCGCTGGCACCCCGGCCCGCTTGGCCTCCTCCACGCAACGCAGCCGAAACTCGACGACCGGATCGAGCCGCGGGCCGCGGCAAGCGGGAGACGAGGCGAACGCCACCCCCCAGCCCACTCTGCTGCAGCCGGCGGCGCGTGCGCTTGCTATGCTTAACCATGAGGGAAGCTCCTGGTGGATCTCGGCGACGCAACACCACCAAAGATACCCGGATCGCTTCCCTCACTTCACCCCGACCGCCGTCTCACATCTGTCTGAACTTCTACAAAAGTACCGTTAGACCAGATCGAGGACGGCGACCCAGACAAACACCTGCACCCCCAGGGCCGCGGCCAGCGCGAATCGCGCCGCGAACCGATCGATCGGGGCAACAAACCAGGCAACGACCAGGTTCATCAGGAACGACATCCCCGCGATCAGGGGCAGCCGCCACAAGACCGGAGGCGTCCCCCACATGTCCGGCAGCCCCGCCGCGTCGAGGTGAACCACGATCGCCGGCGGCAGTTGGCCCAGTCGCGTGGCCAGCCGGATCGCCATCGCGATCAGGCTGACCAGGTTAACTCCGATCAAGGCCCCGGAAATCTGATCGCTGAGCAGGTGGCCCTGAGCGGCCGCCCCCGGCCGGGGCAGGGC
>JALZJP010000185.1 GCA_030859715.1 Chloroflexota bacterium | reverse complement strand
GCACGGCTCCGCGACCTGTCCACCCGGTAGAACCGTTCGAAGACATGGGGAAGCTGCTCCGGCGCCAGGCCGATCCCCGTGTCGCGGACGCTGAACCGCACGGTCGCGCCCTCGCTGACGACGATGATCTCGACCTCGCCCGGGGTCGCGGTGGCGCGCAGGGCATTGCTCAGCAGATTGGTGAGGACCTGGAGCGCGCGATCCCGATCGGCTCGCACCCGCGGCAGGCCGTTCAACACGCTGACGCGCAGCGTCAGTCCCTTGGCAACGAAGTCCGGGCCAAGGCGGGTGACACTGGCGTCGATCAGCGTCGCGGGCGCAATGATCGCCAGGTCCAGGGGCAGCGGGCTGGCCTCGGTGCGCCACGGCACATGCAGATCCTCCACTAAGTAGGTCGCCAAAAGAAGCTGGACGCGGTAGGCTGGGCGGCGGGGAGAGGAGTCGCCGATGGAGGTGGAGATGAGCGCGGCGGAGCGGGCAGAACTGGCGGGGGCGGCGCGGGGCGAGCGCCGGACCCGGGTCTGGCGTCGCTACCGGGCGGTGCTGCTGCTGGCCGAGGGGGCGCGTCCGATAGGCGTCGCCACCGCACTCGGCTGCAGTCGAGCCTCGGTCTAGGGCTGGGCGGCGACCTGGCGGACGGCGGGCATCGCCGGCCTCCGCGGGCAGCCGCCCGGCGGGGGACGGCCCAGCCTGGAGGAGCGAGCGGGTCCACTGCTGGCGGACCTGCTGGCGACCGATCCGCGGGGTCGGGGGCACCAGGCGACCGGCTGGACGGTGCCGCTGCTCAAGACCGAACCGGGGGCGGCCGGCCACGCCGCCGGCGCGCGCACCATCCGCCGGACGCTGCACCGGCTCGGCTGGCGGTGGAAGCGCCCCAAGTACGTCCTTGGCCGCCCCGACGCCGCCGACGAGGCAAAAACGGGGGCGTCGCCGAGCGTGCCCGCCTGATGGTGGCGGCCGGGGGCGAGGTCTGGGTCGGCGATGAGACGGCGCGGCGGGAGTTCCCGCCGTTGCGGGCGGCCTGGGCGCGGCGGGGGGAGCAGACGACGGGTGTGCTGAGTGGACGCAACGCCCGGCGCACGGTGTTCGGGGCGCTGCAGGCGGCGAGCGGCGAGGTCGTGCGGGAGCGAGGACGAACCGACGATGCGCTGACCTTCGTCACCGTTCTGGGGGCGGTCCGACCGACGGTGCCCAACCGCTTGATCTGGGACAACGCCCCCCTGCACCACCCCAAGCGGGTCAACGCCGCCTGGGCGGGGATCGAGCTGGCCTTCCTGCCGTTCCGCTCGCCGGAGCTGATGCCGCTGGAGGACGTATGGCGCGGGGTGAAGGGCGACGTCGCCGTCAACCGTTGCGACCCGAGCGTCGACGAGTTGGCCGCCCACGCCACCGCGTGGCTCGATCACCTGACCGATGACGAGCGGCGTCGCCGTTGCGGCCGTACCTCGTCCAAATTCGACTGGCTACCTACTTAGCACACCGTTTATGAAGGAGGTTTCCCCGTGGTTCGTGCCCTGTTCGCCGGCTGGATCGCCGCCTGTGCCGCCCTGGTCCTGTTCGCGCCGGCGCCGGCTCAGGACTCGCCCGCGGCCGGCACCCCGGATGATCGGATCCCGGGGTTGATTGTCTATGACGTCGAGTCGGCGATGCACCGCCGAGGGGCGATCCCCTACGACGTGATTCCCCCCGCCGGCGGCGAACATCACGCCATCTGGCAGGATTGCGGCTTCTACCGGGAGCCGATCCGGGACCGGCATGCCGTCCATTCCCAGGAGCACGGCGCGGTCTGGATCACGTACGATCCAGGGCTGGACGGCGATCAGCTCGCCCTGCTTGAGCAGATCGCGGCGGAGAACCCGTACGTCCTCGCCTCGCCGTACCAGGACCTGCCCTCGCCGCTGGTGGCCTCGGCCTGGGGGGCGCAGCTCTATCTGGACAGCGCCGACGATCCGCGCTTGCTCTTGTTCCTGCGCGAGTTCATCGGCACCGGCCCGGAGCCGGGCGCCGCCTGTACGGGCGGCACCTCGAACACGGTCACGTTTCCGGCCGGAACCCCGGTTGCCACCCCGGCCGCCACTCCGGGCTAAATTGACTGCCGGAGGTCCGCCGGAACCCACCGGGTCACCCATAGCCGGGTCAGTGAACGTCGCTGGGCATGCCACGCGGCGTGTAATAGTTCGCGTATTGCCAGATGCCGGCCGCGGTGAGGGTATCGTCGGTGAGAGCCTGATGGGTGAACCGGGCCGGGTTGAGCGGGCCAAGATCAAAGGGCGGCTGGCCGCCGATCATCCATTCCGCCAGCGCCCGGCCGATGCCCGGGGCCATCGAGAAGCCGCTGCCGTTGCAGCCGGTCGCCAGCCAGAAGCCGGCAATGCCTGGCACCGGTCCGACCAGGAACCGCCCGTCCGCTGACATGGTAAAGAGGCCGCCGCGAAGTTCGGCGATCCGCTGGTCGCGAAGCGCGGGGATCTGATCGCTGATCCTGGCGTCGCCGGCCGCGAGCACGGTGGGGTCGAGCGGGACTTGATCCATCGTGTAGCCCGCCGGTTCGGCCCGGAGATTGACGAGCAACGGGTTCGCTTCGAACCGGCCCGACATTAACCCACCACGGGCCGGCCGGACATAGGCGCCGGCATCGGTGACGCGAGTGATCGGATCGGCGGCCGCGATTCCCGCCATCGGTTGCGAGATTTGGAGTTGGTGGCGGACCGTCACCACCGGCACCGTGGTCTGGGCGAGATCGCCGACCAGCGGCGCCCAGGCCCCCGCCGCGTTCACCACGCGCTCGGTCTGGATCTCGCCGCGTGGCGTCATCACCCCGGTCACGCGGTCATGCTGGACACGAATGCCGATCACGGGCGTGTGCCCGATGATCCTGGCCCCGTGTCGCTCGGCCGCGGTCTGATAGGCGGTGAGCATCGTCGGCGGCTCTTCGATGTAGATGTCGCCGGGGATCCAGCACGCGGCCGTCAGGTTGGCGCCGGTGAGGTAGGGCGCCCGCCGTCGGAGCGCCGCGCGGTCGATCAGCTCGAGCTCGATCCCGAAACCGCGCGCGGCGGCCGCCTCGGCCCGGATCATCTCGGCATGGGCCGGGGTGCGGGCCAGGCGGATGCTGCCGGACGGCACCACCGGCAGCGCCACGCCGGTGGCGGCGGCGAAGGTGGAGACGATCTCGATGCTGAGCCGCGCGAGCCGGGTCAAGGTCTGGTCGGCCTGGATGAGCTTGAACAGGCCGGCGGCGCGTGGCGACGATTGCGAAGCCGGAGCAAATTGGTCCAGAGCGACCACCCGGCCGGCGCCGAGGTTGGCGAGCTGGTATGCCACGCTCAGGCCGAAGGCGCCCGTGCCGATGACCACGATATCCGCTTCGGTGACCGCTATCGGGCGGCTCATCGTCACTCCGCGGCGCTGAAAGCCGAACACCGCGGATACTATCCCATCCAGGCGGCGAAGCGAACCCGGACGACGCCTTGTGCTCGATCCGGTGAACGCCTGATCGAGGCTTCGCGACATGCTGGTCAGGCTCAAGGTTCGCCGTTGCGGTCCAGCCCGTCGTCCCCCTACAGTGGCGCGACTGGACCGCGCGAGCGCGGGCCGGAGCGGGAGGCGTCGGTGACGGGCAAGGACGGGCGATGAATCGGGCCATGGTCCTCGGCGAGACGGAGACCCACGTCCGAACCTTGCTCGCCGGGGATGGGACCGGGCACGACTGGTGGCACATCGAGCGGGTGCGCCGGCTGGCGCTGCGGCTGGCGGCGGCGGAAGGCGCGGACCCGTTCGTGGTCGAGCTGGCCGCCCTCCTGCATGACGTGGCCGATTGGAAGTTTCACGCTGGCGATGGCGAGGCCGGACCGCGCCAGACGCGGGAGTGGCTGGCCGGGCTAGGGGTCGAGCCGGCGGTGACCGATCACGTCACTGAGATCGTCGGCGGGTTGTCATTCAAGGGGGCGCGGGTGCCACGCCCGATGCGCACCATTGAGGGGCGGGTGGTGCAGGACGCCGACCGGCTCGATGCGATCGGCGCGATCGGGGTGGCGCGGGCCTTCGCCTACGGCGGTTGGAAGGGGCAGCTCATCTTCGAGCCGGGACTTGACCCGGTCCTCCACGACTCGGCCGCGGCGTATTGGTCCGGGCCGACCTCGACGGTGACCCATTTCCATGAAAAGTTGCTGCTGTTGAAGGACCTGATGAACACCGACGAGGCGCGGCGGCTCGCCGGCGAGCGGCATCGCTTCCTGGAGACATTCTTGGCTCAGTTCCACGCCGAGTGGGATGGAACCGCATAAGCGCACCGGAACGCTTGTCGTGCCCATGGACCGATGACTGCATCTGATCTACCACGGCACCGCGACACACGCAACCTACCTCGAAACGCCTTGGACATTAGCCCTGGACGCGGTCATCGGGATACGGATGCCGTGGTCGCGAACGATCAGTGGATTTAGTAGGATGAGGACATTGCATCCAATCTTAGGGCTGGGTGGGGATTGAAACAAACAACGCGGACGAGGAGTTCGAGACCAGGATCGTGGTCAGGACGAACATGGCCGAGGTGCCATGGCGAGAGCTGGCGCGGCCGGGCTGGACGGGAGAGCGGGTCGCGATCGGGACCGCCACCGATGTCTACCAACCAGTCGAGGGACGGTATCAGCTGACCCGGCGCGTCCTTGGCGTGATGCGGGATTTTCGTAATCCGCTGTCGCTCATTACCAAGTCGACGCTGGTGCTACGCGACGTCGGCATCCTGGCCGAGTTGGCGCGGCGGGCCGAGGTCCGCGTCTCGTTCACGATCACCACCCTCGATCCCGAATTGTGGCGACTGGTCGAGCCGGGCACGCCGCCGCCGGCCTCCCGGTTGCGGGTGCTGGCCCGGCTCGCCGCGGCCGGGGTGCCGTGCGGGGTCAACATGGCGCCGATCCTACCCGGCCTGACCCATACCGACGCCGCGATCGCGGCGGTGGCCGCCGCCGCCCGCGATCATGGGGCGACCTCCTTCTGGGCGGCGCCGCTCCGCTTGGCGCCGCTGGTGAAGGAGCACGACTACGCCTTCGTGGCGCGACAGTTCCCCGATCTCCTACGCCGCTGCCAATGCTCCTACCCCGGCGCCGGCGCCCCTGATGCCTACCGTGAGCAGTTGCAGGAACGGATCGCGGCGATTAAGACTCTCTATGATTTCGGTGACCGCTCATCCCATGACCTGGCGGTGACCACCGAGCCGCGTATTCCGGCGCGACCGCGGACGGGTGCGCGGCAGTTGGCGTTGCCGCTGTAGACGGCCTGGGCACCCCAGCTCGCCACGCTTCGTTCAGGTTGCTCACCGATGGGGTCCGGGGCGGACGGTGCTCCTGTTGCGATCCGCGCGAGCAACGAGGGAGACTGGTTTCGAGCGGTGGGGGAGAGGAAGGATGGCGGTGATGGGTAACGCGGCGCTGTTTGCCGATCTGACGCGGGAGCGAATCCGGCGGCTGGCGCCGGAGGCCGTGGTCGTGGTGCCGGTGGGCGCCACCGAGCAGCATGGGCCGCACCTGCCCGTGGGCACCGACACCTTCGCGGTGGGGCACATTGCCTGGGCAGCAGCCCTAGCGGCCGCCGAGCGGGCGACCGTGGTGGTTACGCCGACGCTGCCGTTCGGCTCGTCGCATCATCACCTGCCGTTCGGCGGCACGATCTCGCTGTCGACCGAAACGTACTACCGGGCGGTGCGCGAGATCACCGAGTCGTTGATCGGGACCGGGTTTCGCCGCCTCCTGCTGCTGAACGGGCACGGCGGCAACCGTGACATCATCAGCCTGGTGGCGCGTGACCTGTCCCTCATCCATCCGGTGCGGATCTCGGCCGCGTCCTACTGGGAGATTGCCCGGCAGGCGGTGGCCGAGACCGCTTGGTCCCGAACCGGCGATGTGCCCGGCCACGCCGGCGCCTTCGAGTCGTCGGTGGTGCTGGCGCTGCGACCGGAGCTTGCCACGGAACCGCTTCCTCACCGCGACGAGCCCGACGTGGCGCGGTTGCGGCAGCAACCCGGCCTGATTCGGATTGAGGACCGCGCCAACTGGTCAGCGATCGATGGGTACACGGATAGCCCGGATCGAGCCAGCGGCGACGAGGGGCGGGCGTATCTCGATCTGATTGTTGCCGCCGTGGCGGATGCCTATGTCGAGCTGGCGGTTGGGCGATCGCCGTCTCCAGTGGCGAAGCTCGGGAATGAATCCCCGAGCTGAATGCACAAACGATCCTGTCTTACGAGTTTCGGATAAATCCTTGTGCTACCGACACGCCGCGTCAGCGGCGCGGGGGTGCCCCCTGGGCCAATGAATTCCGCGCTGAGCACCGAAAAGTCCTTTCAGGACTGATGACGGGGTGCCGCGGAGGCCCAAGTGATGACCCGAACCTCGTATAAGGATGCTGAAACCTTTCATCGATCATATTTTCTTCAACACGAGCATCATGTTCCCAGAAACAGCCGGCTTCAGCCGGGTTTGTGTTTTTAGCTCGGGGCGCCCTTTGGGCCATTCATTCCCGAGCTTGGCCGATCGAGACGGCGTGCAAGATGCCATGCCGGCGCTATTCACCCGCGAACGCCGGCCGCGGGCGGCCGCCCAAGCGAACGGAGATGTCGTGGCCGGCCCGGCGCACGGCGTCGATCGCGATCGGCGTCACCTGGTCGGTAAACTCCGATTTGCTGCCCGAGATGCTGACCGCGGCGATGACGGCGCCGGTGTGGTCGACAATTCGGGCCGCGATGCAATAGATCCCGAGGTTGGACTCTTCGTCGTCGATGCCGTAACCGCGCGCTCTGATCCGTTCAATCTCGGCCCGCAATACCGCCGGCTCGGTCAGCGTCTGGTTGGTCTTGCGGACGAGCGGACCAGCAGCGAGGAGCCGATCGAACTCGCGGTCGGGCAGCGCCGCCAGCAGCACCTTGCCGAGTCCCGTGTAATGCGCATCCTCCCGCTTGCCGATCGACGCCCAATAGCGCAGCGGCCGGTCGGGGGCGGCGACCGCGAGGTGGACCACATCACCGTCGTCGAGGATGCCGAGGTTGGCGGTTTGGCCGGTTTCGTCGGCCAGGCGGGCCATGATCGGGCGCGCTTCCGCCTCGAGCGAGGTCGATTGGATGTAGATGTTGCCGACCTCGAAGGCGCGGACGCCGATCCGGACCGATTCGGCCGCGGCCGGCCGTTCCAGGAAGCGCCGCTCGACCAGGATCGACACCAGGCGAATCACGGTCGATTTCGGCAGCCCGGTGCGCTCGGCCAGCTTGGTGATGGTCAGCTCCGGCGCCGCGACATCGAAGGCGTCGAGGATATCGAGAGCCCGTTCCAAGGCCCGCACCTGGTAATTGGCGCCGGTGGCGGGCTCAGTGACGGTTGACACTGGCCGCTCCCGCGCTCAGGCGATCGAGGACGCCGGGTTGCCGCAGCCACCAGCTCTGGCCCGGATGCTCGGTCCGGAACTCGTCGATGGCGCCGCTGTCGGCGACGGTGACGTAGCAGGTGCGGCCATCGGCGCCGCCGAAGGCGACATTGGTGCAACTCTTGCCGCTGACCGGGATCTCGCGCATGAGATCGCCGGTGGGGGAGACCATCGCCACCGTGCCCTTGCTCCAGCGGGCGACAAAGAGGTTGCCCGCGCGGTCGAGCCGCATGCCGTCGAGCGCGAAGTCGGGAAATTCCGTGAGCAGTCGCTTGGTCGTGGGCAGGCCGCCGAGCGGGAGATCATACACCCAGATGCGGCGGGTCGCCGTCTCGTTCACGTAGAGCAAGCGCCGCTGAACGTCGATCTCGATGCCGTTCGTGGTGCTCATGCTGGCTTCCATGCGGACGAACGTCCGGTCCTCGCCAATCCGCCAGAACTGGCCGGTACCTTCGTTCCAGTTGGGGTCGCTGGCGAACAGGGTGTCGTCGAGGTCGATGGTGAGATCGTTTGGTTGGTTGAGCGCCGGTTCGTGGGCGTAGACGGAGACCGTCGACGTCTCCATATCGACCCGCAAGATGTTGTGGTTCGTGTAATCGGCGATGAGCATATCGCCGCCGCGGTCGAACCGGATGCCGTTGCCGACACTGCCCAGGGGCAGCTCCAGCCAGACGCGGCCCTCGCCCTCCGGCGTCACCCGGCCGATCGTCCCCTCGCGGCCGAAGTTGACCGCGTAGATGTTCCCCGCCGCATCACAGGCTGGACCCTCGGCGCCGGCGGTGAAGACGCCCGGCGCGGTCAGCATCCGGCTCACGTAGAGATCATCGTCGCGGGTGGCCACCTGGCGTTCTCCTCCGCGTCCCGCCCGATGCTAGAATCGTGGAACGCGAGTCCATGATAGGAAGCCGGACCACCGGCGTCAAGCGGATCGCGGCGAACGGGCGGCGCTGAGCGAAGGAGCTGTCGGGTGCTGGTTGGATATGTCAGTGACGAGCGCTACATTGCTATCTTCGATGCCGGCGTGGAGTTTGAACGGGACGGCGAGCGGGTCGCGGTCGCGCGGTCGAGCCCGCGCGGCGCGATTGTGGCCGCTATCGAGCCGGGCCGATACCGGGTGACGCTGGTGAAGCCGGGTTTTGGCTCGAAGAGCGTCGAGATCGAGGTTGATCCGGCGACGCCCCACCAGTTCCGGCTCCTCTCCGACACGTTGCTCGGGTATGTCTGGCCGAAGTGGGTCCGGACCGGCGAACGGTCCGAGTTTCGGGTCCACGCGGTCGAGCCCTACCGGCTCAGCCTGTGGCGATACGGCCGCGAGCGGGAGCTCACGAAGCTGCTGGGCTGGTTTGATGAGCATGGGCCGCGGGCGGTGATGCAGATTACGCCCGATGGAGACTACACGCAATGCGGGGTGGGATGGAACAAGCAGGGCTACGGCAACCCGCATCTGACCCAGTTCGTCACCGGTCCGCGGCGGTCGGGCCTCTACTACCTGCACGCCAAGACGGAATCGGGCCGGTTCTTCTCGTTCCCCTGGGTGGTAGCCCCCGCCGCGCCGTCGGTGCCGATCGCGGTCCTGGCCTCGACCAACACCTGGAACGCCTACAACAATTTTGGCGGCCGCTCCAACTACGTTAACGCGACCTGCCTGCCGCCCACGCCCATCGTCAATGCCCGGCTCGATATGACGCGCTACACCGCCGGCGGCGGTTACTCGGAATGGGGCGCGCCGGACGACGAGTATCTGCCGCTCTCGTTCGAGCGGCCGGAGCCGGGGAACCACATCCCGGAGACCGTGGAAGCCACGGATCCGATTGAAGGGCGCCAGAGCTGCCACTTGGCGCCGGCGGAATGGCGCTTGCTGGCCTGGCTCGAACGGGAGCATTTCGGCTACGACTTCTACAGTGAGCACCAGTTGCACGCCGGGTTGCTCGATCTCGATGCCTACCGGGTGCTCATCCTCAGCACCCACCCGGAATACTGGTCGGCGGCGATGTACGACCGGGTGAAGTCGTGGGTGTGGGAGCGGGGCGGGCGGCTCATGTATCTTGGCGGCAACGGGATCAACTGCGAGGTCGAGTTTGTGGATGACGCCACGTTGCGGTTCAAGAACTACCGGGGTGCCGGCACGGGGTCGGTCAGCTTTACCGATCCCGATACCGGCGAGCTTCGCGAGAGCCGGTTCCACCGGACGCATGAGAGCGAGGCCAACCTGCTCGGGGTGACGACCACCGAGGCCGGGATCATGACCTCGGCCCCGTACCGGGTGCTGGACGCCAGCCACTGGGCCTTCGCCGGCACCGGCCTGCGCGACGGCGACAGCTTCGGCGCCGAGAGCCTGCACGAGCGTTGCCCCGGCGGCGCCTCCGGCCACGAGACGGACAAGATCAGCCCCTCCACCCCGGCCCACGCCGTCCACTTGGCCAAAGGACTCAACCCGGAGGAGGGCGGCGCCGACATCATCACCTACGAGACCGGCAGCGGCGGCGCCGTCTTCGCGGTCGGCTCGATCACCTGGCCGGCCGCGGTCCTGGTCGACCCCGCCGTCTCCCGGATCACGGCCAACGTGCTGTCGCGATTCTTGACCTGAGCCGGGGAAGCCGAATCGGGCGGAGAGGCGACGGTCCCGTGTCACGCCTCGTGGCGAGCCGTCGTTGTACTGTTAGCCAGCGGCGGCTCGGAGCGTCGTGATCTCGAACCCAACGCTAGGAGGGAGCCATGGCGCTGATCCTCGCTCGTGACCAGCTTCGGTTCACCGGTAGCTCACACGAGCTCGAAGGCTACACGGTTGGCAGCGATATTCCCGTCTCCTTAATCCTCATCGAGATGGAGCCGGGTGACGGCCCAGCCTTGCATTCGCACCCCTACGCTGAAATCTTTGTCGTCCTGGAAGGGCGAGCAACCTACGCCGTGGGCGACCGCGAGGTCGAGGTCGTCGCCGGCCAGATCGTGATCGCGTTGCCGAACGAGCCGCACGCCTTCGTCAACAGCGGCGATGGCCCACTGCGCCAGGTTGATATCCATTGCAACGAGCGTTTTGTTACCGAGTGGTTGGAGCGGAAGGCTTCGGTCGCGGCGGCTGCACGGTGAGCAACCGTAGCCGTTGAGGTGGTGTTTACCGCTGGTGGAGGTAAGGGTCGAGGGCGTCGCGGATGCCGTCGCCGATGAAGTTGATCGAGAGGACGGCCAGGGCGATCATCAGGCCGGGGGGGAGCCAGAGCCAGGGCATCGACTCCAGGACGACGATCGATTGGGCGTCGGTCAGCATGTTGCCCCAGCTTGGGGTGGGGGGCTGGACGCCGAGACCGAGGAAGCTGAGGCCGGCTTCGATCAGAATCGCGTAGGCGATGCCGAAGGTGGCGGCGACGATCACCGGCGCCATCGCGTTCGGCAGCAGATGGCGGAAGATCAGGCGCGAGGTCGGGCAACCGATCGTGCGTGCCCCCTGCACGAACTCCCGCTCCCGCAACGAGAGCAATTCCCCCCGCAGCAGGCGGGCGATCGGCGGCCAACCGAGGAGGCCGATCGCCAGCATCACGTTGAAGATGCTCGGTCCCAGGACCGAGGCCATTGTGATGATGATGATCAGCGACGGAAAGGCGAGGAAGACATCGGCCAGGCGCATGATGACGGCGTCCACCTTGCCGCCGTAGAACCCGGCCAGGGCGCCCAGGATGACGCCGATCGCGGTGTAGATCGAGACCGCGATCAGGCCGACCGAGAGCGAGACCCGTCCGGCGTGCAGCAAGCGGCTCAACACATCGCGGCCGGCGGAATCGGTGCCAAGCGGATGGCCGGCGCTCGGTCCCGTCCGGTATGCGCTGAGGTCGACGCTGAACGGGTCGCGGCCGGCGATAACCGGGGCGAAAACGGCGGCGAAGGTCAGCAATCCGAGCAGGGTCAAGCCGACCATCGCCAGGCGGTGGCGGCGGAAGTGCCGCCAGACCACGCTGCCGGCGCGAGGCGGCCGGATATCAGCCGCCGCCGCCAGGGCGCTCCGCACCGGCTGCATGTCGGAGGCGGGAGAAGCGGTCTGGCTCATGCGTATTTCACGCGGGGATCGACCCAGGCATAGAGCATATCCGCGAGGAGGTTGCTGAAGAGGATCGCGGTGGCGCCGATCAGGTTGATCGCCATGATCGTCGGGTAGTCACGGCCGCGGACGGCGCTGATCGCCAGGGTGCCCATCCCCGGCCAGGCGAAGACCTGCTCGATGATGACGGCGCCGCCTAGCAACTGCGGCAGGGTCAGCGCGATCACCGTGATCAGGGGGATCAATGCGTTGCGCAGGGCGTGGTTAGAGACGACGACCCGCTCGGCGAGGCCCTTGGCGCGGGCGGTCCGCACGTAGTCCTGGCGAATCGTCTCCAGCATGCTGGACCGGGTGTAGCGGATGATCGGCGCCGCCTGGGCCAGCCCCAGCACCACCGCCGGCAAGATCAAGTGATGGAGCGCATCGAGGAACGACGGCGGCGCCCCGATCGTCGCCATGCCGGCGGTCGGCAGCCAGCGAAGCTTTACGGCGAAAACGTAAATCGCCGCGAGGGCTAAAAAGAACGACGGGATGGCGATGGTGGTGAAGCCGAATACCGTCGCCAGGTAGTCGATCCAAGAATACTGACGGAGGGCGGAGAGCATGCCGATCGGGAGGGCGATGGCCAGCGCCAGAAGCTGCACGGTCAGCATCAGGCGCAACGTGGGCCAGACCCGTTCGGCCAGCTTGACCGTGACCGGCTGGCGATCGATGTAGGAGAAGCCGAGGTTCCCTTGGGCCAGCTCGCCCATCCAGATCGCGTAACGCACCGGCAACGGCTGATCGAGGCCGAGCGCCCGCCGCTGGGTCTCGAACCATTCCGGCCCCAGGTCGGCGGCGATCTCGGGATTGATCATGGCGCTGACCGGATCGCCCGGCGCCACATTGATGAGGAGGAAGGTGACGAGGGTGATCCCGATCAACACGGGCAGGCTGATCGCCAGGCGCCGGAGGACGTAATGCCCCATCACTACCCCGCTTCGCTGGCGGCACGCGGCGCCCCGGCGGGCGAGGGACGCCGCGTGCGCAATTCATCGCTACTCGGACACGCTCCACGTCTCCGCGTTCCAGAACTTGTTGTCGATGTAGCTCGGCGCCGCGTAGCCCTGGAGCCGGTTGCTCACCGCGTACAAGGAGTTTGGCGACCAGAGGTAGATCCAGGGCAGGTCCGCGTTCAGGATCTGGGCGAGCTCAGTGTAAGCCGCCTTGCGCTCCTCGTTGTTCCCCGTCGCCTGGCCGGCCGCGTACAGCTCGTCGACTTGCTCGTTCGAGTAGTGCGAGGCGTTGCCGCCGGCGGGCGTGAAGTTCCGGGTCAGGAAGTAGGTGCCGGAAATGCTGGGATCGGCGCGGAAGACGCCGCCGGCATTGTAGAAGATGTCGAAGTCATTGTCGGTGATATAGCGACGGTTGAGCTCCGCCACGTCGACTTGCAAGATCTCACTCTGAATGCCGACCGTGCGCAGTTGCTCCTGGATGATGCTGATGACGGCGTCCTTCACGCCTTGATCCGGGATGTGCATGATCTGGAGCGTCTGGCTGGTGTCCCAGCCGGAATCGGCCAAGATTTGCGTCGCCTGCTCGGGATCGGAGGCGTACTCGTTCAAGCCCTCGGGGACTCCCATCCATTCCGGGCCGAAAATGGGCGAGTTGACGACCTCCCCTTCGCCTTGGAGGACGTTGTCCACGATCGCCTGCCGGTCAATGGCGTGCATCATCGCCTGCCGCAGGCCGGGATTTTGCAGGTACTCGCGGTTCAGGTTCAACGCCAGGAAATCCATGCTCGGGCTGGGCACCGAGATGACGGTGACGTCCGGCAGGGTGCGCACCCGCTCCGCCTCGTTGACGGGCAGGGCCAAGAGGTCCATTTCCCCCGTTTCGAGCTGCGAGATGCCGACGTTCGGGGTCACGATCCGCAAGAACATGCGCTCGATCGCCGGGGCGCCGCCAAAGTAGTCGGGGTTGGCGGTGATCTCCAAGAACTGGTCCGCCTCGAACTCGGCAAACTGGTAGGCGCCGGCGGTGACATCCGGCGCCAGCGAATAGGGGTGGGCTTGCAATTGATCGGGGGCGACCTCTTCCAGGATGTGCTTGGGCAGGATGCCAAGCCCGGAGAAGTTGCAAATGATCGGCAGGAAGGCCGAATCGGGCGCCGCCAGCGTGATCTCGACCGTGTAGTCGTCCGGGGTGGCGATGCCGCTGACCGAATCCGCGTCGTCCGGGTAGGCGTCGGCCCCGGCGATGCCGAGCAAGCGGCCGCGCCAGATGGAGGCCGTGACCGGGTTCAGCGCGGTCTCCAGGGTGAAGGCCACGTCCTCGGCGGTCAGCGGCTCGCCGTCGGTGAAGGTGATGTCTTGGTGGAGATGGAAGGTGTAGACCGTGGCGTCGTCGGAGACATCGATCGATTCCGCCAAGTCCGGGGTTGGCACTAGGTCACCGCTCATCTTGACAATGGCGCCGAACATCAGGCGCTCGACCTGTTGTTCGGAGCCCGAGGTCGAAAAGAGCGGGTTCAGCGTCACGGGCTGCCGCCAGAGGATGCTCACCTGGCTGTCTTCCGCCTGGGCGGCGGGGGCGGCGACGGCGCCGAGCGGCCTCGGGCCGAGCAAGGTGAGGATCGCCGTCATCGTGGCGCCGCCGGCGACGAGGCGCAGCAGCTCGCGGCGGTCGAGACCGCGCGCTTCCCATTCCGCCGCCAGCCGGTCGAGATTCCAGTGATTCGCCATTGTTGTTGCCTCCTTCGTCGTTGAACGACGCCGTCGCGCCGACGGCGAACCGGCCCGCTGCCCTACCTTACCGCACCCGATAGCGCTCGACCGCGTCGTCGTCGAGGGCAACTCCTAACCCCGGTCCTTCCGGGACGAGCGCGTGGCCGTTCTCGATCTCGATCGGCTCCTGGATCAGATCATCCAGGCGCAGGCTCTCGCCGCAAATGTCGCTGGTGAGGGTCATGGTCCGACAGGCGGCGGAGACATGGGCGTAGGCCGCCTCCGAGATGCCGAGGCCGACCCCGGAACCGTGCCAGGTGGGGATGATCGCGCCTTCGGCGATCGCCGCCTGCTTGTGGGTGGTGCTCATCGGGCCGCCGATGTTCAGCCAATCGCAGGCTTCGCGCTTGACCGCCTCGACGACGGCGCGCTTGGTCGTCAGGTGCAGGGCGAGCGGGGTCGTGATCTTCTGCCGGGCCAGCACGTACCAGTCCAGGTTGTCTTGGCTAAAGGGGCTCTCGTAGCAGATCACGTTGCTGATCCCGGCCGCGTGCAAGCGGTCGGTCAGCTGAAACAGGACGTGGGGATGGTGGAAGCGTTGGTTGGGATCGACCACGATCTGCAGCTTGTCACCAACCGCGGCCTGGATCGCGGCCAGCCGTTCGAACACCGGGTCATCGGCGGTGGCCTTCATCTTGAGCACCGTGTAGCCCTCGGCCACCACCTTCCGCGCGAAATCGGCGGCGTACTCGGGGCTCATCCGGCCGCTACAACGGGAGACCGCCACGCGGTCGCGATACTTGCCGCCGAACAGGCGGTAGACCGGCACCCCGAGCGCCTTGCCCAGCAGGTCGTAGAGGGCCATCTCATAGCCCTCGTAGACGGCGGTGTTCGGGAACCACATCGTCTCCAGCGGCAGCTCTTGCAAGTTGATCGCATCGAGCTTGACGTTTTCAAAGAAGGGCGCCGATCGCATCACGACCTCGGCCGCGGTGCCCTTGGGCACCTCGCCCAACCCGATCAGGCCCTCGTCGGTGTGCAGTTTCAGGAGGACGATCGGGTACTCCGGCCAGTGCAGGCGGACCCAGCGGCCGCCGTAGGTATAGCCTTCGGGCTCAAACTCGGGGCTGTGCCACGATCCCTCGTGCAAGGGAACCACGACGGTCACCGTTTCGACCCGGGTGATCTTCATCGAACGTCCGCTCCGTCCACGCTCCGATCAGGACAAGCCGAGTAGAGAGAGACTATCACGGGTGATGATCGCGTCGATCGCCGACGCCGGGATCCGGGGCAGCGCCGTCCCCTCGGCCACGGCGTTGACTTGCCGCAGCTTCGCCATCGTCTCGGCCGGGGTGGAGGCCGGGAAGTCGGAGGCGAAGAGCAGCTTGTCTAGGACGCCCCATTCGAGGGCGGCGGCCATCGCCTGATAGTGGCCCCAGGGCCGGAGCACCGAACCGGAGATGTCGGCCCAGACCCGCGGGTGCTTGCGGATGACCGCGATGCAATCAATCTGCCAGGGGTGACCGATGTGGGCCATGATGATGGTCAAATCGGGGAACGCGGTCGCGATCCGGTCGATATGCCGGGGGTGGGCGAAATCAAGATCGGCGAAGCGGACGGGGGAGGTGCCCTGGTGGACGAGCATCGGTAGCGCGTGGTCCTCGGCGTAGCGGTAGAGGCGAAACGCTTCCTCGCCGAGGGGATCGAAATTCTGATAGTTCGCGCCCAGCTTCAGGCCGCGCAGACCGAGCCCGGTCGTGGCGCGCTCCATCTCGGTCACCGCGTTCGGATCATGGGGGTGGACCGAGAGAAAGCCGATGAATTTCTCCGGATGGGCCTGGACGAAGGCCGCGGTCTCGTCGTTCACGTCCGGCGCCGGCACGACGTACGGCTCGTCGACGAGCTCCGGCTGGCGCGGATCGCCGGCGATATTGAAGCAGATCGCACGGTCAACCGGTTGCAGCTCGGCGAGGTACTCATCCCAGGTGTAGACCAGGGGCCGGGCCTGGCCGGGGCTCCATTTCGTCTCCACCGCGCGGTTCATCGAGGCCGGCACCGCGTCGCGAAAGCGAGGGGTATGGGTGTGGACATCGACGATCACGAAGTCCTCCGACCGGTGACGGCAGCTGACGGATCGCTCACCGGGCCACGACGCGGACGGCAGCCCGGCACGCCTGCCCGCGGCATCAAATCATGGAACGTGGGTCCATTATACGGACGCGGCAGCGAGAAGTCGAGACTCCACGCCGATGTGGGCGGCGATCGCTGGCGCCGCCGCGCCACTGGCGGGCGCCAGACGGCTCGGGGCGGTGAAGCGGAGGTCGGAACGTGATGCCCGGTTAACGCGATTGCTCTTGTAGCGCGTGGTACGATGTGTCCCTGAAGCAGACGGTCGAATCAGCGGCGGAGAGCGCCATGCCTCGCGGGTCGAGTGAAGCCCAGGTGAAGAGCGCGAGTGATGGCAGCCCCCTGCCCGAGATTGATCCGGCGGCCGAGACGAGCACCGTCTACACCATGACGGAAGCCGCGGCGCTCAAAGGCGTCTCCTATCACACGGTTTCACGGGCGGTACGGCGGGACACGCTGCCGGCCCGGCGCCTGGGCCGGATGGCGTTGATTGCCGCCGAGGATTTGCGGGCCTGGCGGCCGATGCGCGAGCGGGCGCCCCACAAGTACCGGCGCCGGACTCCCGATCCAGATGCCAGCCCGGCCGTGGTCGATCTTTCGCTGAAGGATCGGGTCTCCCTGGCGCTTGAGCTGGCGACGATCTACCAACTGTCGCGGGCGGCGGCGGCGGGCCTGCCGCTGCCGGACTTCATGGCCCTGGTGGCCGATCGCTTCGCCAGTGCGCTTGACCTCAAGCGGGTCGTCATCTGGGCGGTGGATCTGGATCGGCGGGAGGGCCGGCGGCTCGCCGGGTTCGGGCCGCCGATCAGCGACGCTCCCGACACGGCGCCGCTCGATAACCTGCCGTTGGTGCGGCGCGGCCTTGATCTGACCCGGGCGACGGTGTTGCCGGGGCCGGCCGGTGATCCGGCCCGTGGGAACTGGACCATCATTCATCTCGACACCGTTTTGGTCACTCCCCTCCGCGTTGGCGACAACGTCCGGGGCGTGCTCGTGGCGGACCGCGCCGGCGAGCCCTTCGACCTGTCGGCTGACCAACTTGCCTTGGCGCGGGTCTTGGCCGCCCAAGCCGCGTTGGCGCTCGACCGGGCCCGGCTGCTGGAGGCCGAACGCGCCCGGGCCGATCAACTGGGGGCGATCATCGAGAACGTGGGGGAGGCGGTCTTCGCCAGCGACCCGGCGGGGCGGATGTCGATTATCAACGCCGCCGGCCGGGCGCTCCTGGGAATGGATGACGCGGTCGTTCCCGCCGCCGCCGAGACGCTCGATGTTGTCAAAATGGCCCAACGCTATGCGCTCGGCGGCGATCCGATCCCGCCGGAAGAGGCGCCCTTGATGCGGGCAGTCCGGGGCGAGGTGGTCCGCGATCAACAGTATCTGATCGTCGCCAACGACGGCACCCGGAAATCGGTCTCGGTCAGTGCCCAGCCGATTCGCGGGGGCCAGGGCGAACCACATGGGGCGGTGGCGGTGGTGCGCGATATCACCGATGCGCAAGCGACCGCGGAGCGCCAGGCGAACCGGGTGACGCGGCTGGAGGTCGCCGCTGCCCAATCGGGGGCGGTGGCCACGATCGCCCTGGCCGTCAATGCCAGTTCCCACATTGGGCAGGTGGCGCGGTCCGCGATCGCGCAGATGACGACGTTGTTGGCGGGCACGCGGGGCGTGATCTACTTCCGCGAGGCGGACGGCGGCCTCGTGCGCCAGGCCGCGATGCCGGCGTCGCCGTCCGCCGAGCGAGAAGTCATTTCGCCCGAGCTGTTCCCGACCATCCTGGTCGCGTTCAGCCAGCGGCAGGCCATCTATTACACCTACGACGCTGCCTCCGCCGCCGAACGCCGTTCCTTTGACCGGCTGGCGGCGACGGCGCTGCTGATCGTCCCCCTGGTCGTCGGCGAGGAGATCATCGGCGCGGCACTCATCAATTACCCGGCGGAGCGCGGGCAACCGGCCGAGGATGAGCTGCAGCTCGCGGCGGCGCTGGCCGGCCAGTGCGCGGTGGCGATCCAGAAAGCGCGCTTGCTGGAGCGGATCGAGTCCGCGCATCAGCGGCTGCTCGCCGTTGTCGATCATCTGCCGCTGGGGGTCATTATTGTCGAGGCGCCGAGCGGCCGCCTGATCCTGGCCAATCAAGCGGCGGCGGAGCTGGTGGGCGGCCCCGTGCCGGAGGTGGTGGTCGGGTCGCTCGACCTGGCGGCGGCCGATGGGTCGGCGCTGCCGCCGGATGGCGATCCGCTCGCGCTCACCCTCGGCTCCGGGGTTGGCCGCTTTGGCGAAACGTTCATCTTGCGCCGGCTCGATGGCACGGCCGTTACGGTGCTGGCGAATCACGTACCGGTGCGCGATGCCTTGGAGCGAGTCACCGGCGTGGTGGCCGTGTTGCAGGACGTGGCGGGGTTGCGAGCCCTTGACCGGGCGAAGGATGAGTTCCTCTCGGTCGCGGCGCATGAGCTGCGGAACCCGCTGACCTCATTGCACGGCAACCTGCAGCTGCTGCGCCGCCGCTGGCGGGATGATCCCACCCGGGCCGACGATGACGAGCGGATGGCAACGATCCTGGCCCAGAGCGATCGCCTGGCGCGGCTCGTGGGCCGCCTCTTGGACGTCTCCCGGGCCGAGCTCGGCCGGCTCGACCTGGAGCTTGCCGAGTCCGACGCGGCGACGGTGGTCCGCCGCACGGTGGACGATGCCTCCGGCCTCTCGACCGCGCATCAGGTGACGGCGGACGCCCCGCCGCGGGTGCCGGTGATCTGGGATGAAGTCCGGATCGAGCAAGTGCTGGCGAATTTACTCGGGAACGCGATCAAGCACACACCCGGCGGCGAGATCCGGATCACCTTGGCGACCACCGCCGACGATCGTCTCCGGATCGAGGTTCGCGACTCGGGCCCCGGCATCCCCGAGGCGCTGCTGGCAAACCTCTTTGACCGCTACGTGCGGGGCCGGCCGGGCGCCAACGGCGGCCAGCCCGAGGCCAGCGGCCTTGGCCTGGGCCTCTATATCAGCCGGTTGATCGCGCGGGCCCATGGCGGCGACCTGTCGGTGGCGAATGCCGAGCGCGGCGGCGCCCGCTTTCTGCTTACCCTGCCGCGAGCGGCACGGCCGCCGCGGGCGGGGCTGGCGCCAGCGGCCGGGCTGGTGGCATAGCCAAGCTCGGGAATTATTCCCGAGCTGAATCCACGAACCCGGCTGAAGCCGGCTGAGACGCAAGACCCGAAGGCGCGCGTAGCGAATATCATACGCTAGCATCGTATGGGTTGGGTTCTTGCTGTCGCGCCCCGCTACCTTCAGCATCCTTCAGGATGGTTGGTGAATTGAGCTTGGCGGCTTTAGCCCCGAACTTGGCTACGCTGGCCCGCGGGTAGAGGGTACATGTCGAGATCAAGCTTCTTTGTGAACGGACGCTGGGCCAATCACCGAACAGGTTCTCGGCTTGGAGCGCGAGAAGACCCGGAACGACATACGTCATGGAGGCGCCGCCCTCGATCTGACGTTCCAGGTTTGCGTTCAGGGGTACCGTTCATTGTCGCTCTTGCCAAAGGAGCCGTGATCCCATCAGCCACATTCCAGATTGACAATAATGAACAGTTTAGCCATAATGGGACGAGTATGGCTAAACGTATACTCTTTAGTCTCAATCGAACCGGGGATGACATGCGCCCGATGGAACCAATGACCCAAAAAATGAAAATCTCCGAAGTCAAGAACCAACTCTCCAGCCTGGTCAATGAAGTCTACCGCAAAGAGAAGCGGGTCCTCGTCGAGAAATCGGGTATCCCGGTGGCGGCGCTCGTCTCGGCGGACGATTTGCGCCGTCTCAATCAACTTGATCGCGCCTGGGATGAACGGACCAAGGCCATCGAGCGCTTCAGCCAAGCCTTTGCCGACGTCCCGACGGCGGAAGCGGAGGCGGCGGTGGCGCGCATCATCGCCGAGCGCCGGCAGCGCCGGGCAGCGGAGGCGGAGGCGGAGCGTCAGCCGGCGTGATCGTCGCCGTCCTGGACACCAACGTCTTAGCCTCCGGCTTTATCGGCGAGGACAAGCCCGACAGCACCCCGGGCGAACTGGTGCGTCGCTGGCGCGTCAAGTCGTTTACCCTCGTCGTCTCCGAGCACATCCTGGCCGAGCTAGCCGACACCTTCACCGATTCCTACTTCACCCGTCGTCTGTCTGCCGCGGCGATCATCGAGGCGCTGGAGTCGCTGCGCCTTGATGGCGTCATCCAGCCGATCACCGTCGCCGTCGCCGGTGTTGCCAGCCACGCGGAGGATGACGTGGTGCTCGCCACGGCGCTGAGCGCCGGTGCGCCGTACCTGGTGACCGGTGACCGGCGGCTGCTGGAGCGTGGGAACTACCGCGGCAGCCAGCTCCTCTCACCGCGTCAATTTCTGGCGTGCTTGGAGAACGAGGCGTCGGCATGAGACAACGCGAGATCGACGATCCCTACTGGACGTGATGACCGCCTCGTCGGTGAGCTCCGCTTGCCGACCGGGGCGGCGCTGGTCCGCCTCTGGCCGCGCCAGAGCGCGGGATCCTACGACCGTCGCAACATCGCGAGACTGGTGCCGCGGACCCTCACGAACGTCAGCCGCGGCTACATCCACGTCCAGCTCTATTCGGCTCCATCTGCTGTTGGAACTTCATGCCTTGCGATAGGGCGGTGCGATAGGGTCAGCAATGCGGTGACCATTTCTTTGCGGCGGAAGAAGCGGCTGATCTCGGCCCACAGCTCCGGCTCGGTGCGGCCCAGGGTGAGGAGGCGGTCGGAGAAGACGATGTCGCCGCGGGCGCGTTGCTCGGTCATGAACTCGGTGGCGAGCAGCTCGGCCAAATAGAGGGCGCCGATGTCGGCGAATTTTTCCCGGTAGTAGCCGACGAGCTGTTGCTGCTCAAGCGGTGACAAGGGGATGCCGGGCTCGGAGCTGAAGCCGCTCCAATCGACCGTCGCCAGCAGCTCATCGAGGAGGTCGACTTCCTCCCCGTCCCGCACTCGGGTGAGCAGGGCGTCGACTTGGCTGCGGTCGAAGGGCAGCTCGTGCGGTGTTTCCGGCAGTCCGCCCGGCACCGAATCCCCGGGCAGCCCGTCAGCGGTCATCAGATTCGCTCGTTGTAGCGTCATCGACCGGCCGGCGATAGATCATTACAATCCAGTCCTCGATTTGGAGCTGGCGGTCGAAGACGAGGCCGTGCTCGTCGAAGGCGCGGCGGACCGCCGGCTCCCGCATGCCGATGATGCCGCTTAGGACCAGCGTGCCGCCCGGCGCGACGGCGTTGACCAGGCCCGGCGCCAGATCGATCAAGATCCGGGCGATGATGTTCGCCAGCACCAGATCGTAGGCGCCGATGAACGGCGCGTCCGGCCCCACGCTGCCCAACTCGACCCGGATGCGGTCGCCGACCTCGTTGCGCTCCGCGTTGTCGCGGGTCGCTCGCACCGCGACGGGCTCAATATCGACCGCGTCGATGGCGGTGGCGCCAAGCTTGGCGGCGGCGATGGCCAGGATGCCGGAGCCGGTGCCGACATCGAGCACCCGCGTGCCGGGCCGCAGCTCCTGCTCCAGGGCGAGCACGCACAATCGGGTCGAGGGGTGGAGGCCGGTGCCGAAGGCCATCCCCGGATCGAGGACGACCATCACCTGGTCGGGCTCCGGCTCGCTCTCGTGCCACGGCGGCCGGACCGTGACCCGTTCCCCGATCCGGTGCGTGTAGTAGTGCGCTTTCCAGGCGTTGGCCCAATCCTCCTCGGCCCGTTCGGTGATGGTCAGCTCGCCGACGTGGCGCATCCGGCCCAGGTACCAAAGGGCCTGCCGGATCTCGTCGAGCGTGGCCGCCGTGGTGTCGGCGGCGGCGAGGAAGGTGCGGACCGTAACCGGCCGGCTGCCATCGAGCGCCATGTTGTCGCCGTCGGGATCCTGGGTGAACGGCTCTTCAACCACCACCCCCTCGTTGTAGCCATAACGGGCGAACAGCTCACTGACCGGCTCGACCGCTTCGTTGTCGCATTCGACCGCCAGCTCGAGCCAGCCGCTTGCCGCCGCGGTCATGCCGGCTCAATCACGCTGTCGTCGCTGATGAAGTAACGCTGGGCGCGGCCGGTGATCCTCGCCCGCGCCCCGATCACCGAATGCTCGACCAGGGCGGTCTCGATCGTCGCCCCGTCCTCAATGATGGCGTCGCGCACGATCGCGTCGCGGATCGTAACGCCGGCGCCAACGCTGGCAAAGGGGCCGACCACCGACCGCTCGATGGTCGCGTCCGGGGCGACGAAGGAGGGCTCGATAATCGTGGCTCCTGGAACGGATGGCACCGGCGACGCCTGGCGCTCCAGGAGATAGCGATTGGTGCCAAGTAGATTTTCGGAGCTGCCGCAATCTTCCCACACGGTCACCGGGGCAGAGACAACCTTCAGGCCGCGGTCAATCATGATCTGGATCGCGTCGGCGATGAAATACTCGTTCGTCAGCATGAGGCCGCGGGCCATTTGCTCTTCGATCGCGTCGTAGAGTTGTGCCATTTCCTTGACATAATAGATACCGACCACCGCCAGGTTCGAGACCGGCTCTTTGGGCTTCTCGACCAGCTTGACGATCCTGCCTCCCTCCTCGATGGCGATGCCGAAGGCCGAGGGGTCGTCGATCTCTTTGGTAAAGGCCACCACGTCGGCATCGCCGGTGGCCAGGCCGGAGAAATCGGCCTCGAACAGCATGTCGGGGAAGAGGATCAGGGCGTCGCCCGTCACGAGGTCGCGGGTGCGGATGATGGCGTCGGTCTGTCCCTTCATCTCCGGCTGTTCGACAAAGGCCAGGGGCAGGTCGTAGTTGGCCCGCGCCCACGCCTCGAGGCGATCCCCGAGGAAGCCGGTAATGAAGACGATCTGCTTGGGATGCAGCGGCAAGACCCGGTCCAGCACATGGGCCAGCATCGGCTTGCCGGCGACCGAGACCAGCGGTTTCGGCTTGCTCCAGGTTTGCGGCCGCAATCGTGTTCCCAACCCGGCGACCGGGAGGATGATATCCACACGTCCCTCCGTCGTGATGCGTTTCATCGCGGCGCCGGTCGGCGGCGAACGATGCGGCTACACTCTACCACTCGCCC
>JALZJP010000181.1 GCA_030859715.1 Chloroflexota bacterium | reverse complement strand
TCGCCGGCCTGATCGCGGCGGCGCGGCGCGGCTCCCCCGCCGCCTCGGCCCACCACGGCAGCCTCGGCCCGGGCGATGCCTGCTACGACAGCCGCCAGTGCGTTGCCGCCGACGCTCCCCTGGTCTGCGCCGACAACGGCTACGAGTGGGATGGCCCGCTCAACTGCTGCACCTACGTCGGCAGCCGCTGCTCCTCCGACGAGGGCTGCTGCGGCGACGCGTCGTGTCTCGATGGCTTCTGCTCCCTGGCACTGGTCATCGATTACGTGGGCGCGGGCGAGGTCTGCTATGACGGCAGCCAGTGCGTCGCGGCCGACACCAGCCTCTCCTGCGACTACGTGTCCAACACCAACGACTATCGCTGCTGCGCCTACGAGGGCAGCCGCTGCGGCAACAACCGGAGCTGCTGCGGCTCGGCCTCGTGCGTCGATGGTTTCTGTGCCGCCGCCCCGCTCTACAGCGGCCCCGGCGACCCTTGCCAGAACAGCTCGCAGTGCCTCGCCGCCGATACCAGCCTCTATTGCGATTACGTCGCGAACACCGATGACTACCGCTGCTGCACGCTCGATGGCGGCCGCTGCTCCACCAACCGGGGCTGCTGCGGCTGGCTCAGCTGCAACAACGGCTTCTGCGGGTAACGCCTCGCCGTGGGCCGGCGCCGAGCCGGCCCACGCCCATTCAGCGTGGCCTGGCACCCGCCGGTGCGTTGGACTGGATGGCAGGGGCCGATTCGACCCGCCCTTCCGCGATCAGCCCCGCCCCCAGGATTGGGGGCGGGGCTGATCAGCGATGGCCGATGATGGTGTCCTTTTCTATGAAGCCCAGCGCCCGGGTCTTCCGGAAACCCCGGCAACGCTCAACCCCCGGTCGAACCCACCCAACGCATCCTCGTGTATCGGTGAGAGGCGTATCCTGGTCACAATCACGGCGCCGAAACGCGGGAGCGGATCTGTTCTGGCCGAACACGGGATGGCGCCGCCGCGGAGAGGAGGATGACTCATGGATCCTGCCGATCACGACGACCACACCGCTCATGCCGCCGGGTCAACCAGCCCGGGGTCGGCGCCAAGCTCGACCGTGCGCGACGCGCCGTTCCCGCCCCTGGACATCCCCGCCGAGAGCGAGCGGCGTAACGCCGACCGCGAGCCGGTGGTGCCGGTAGGGCCGCGTCGCGGGCCGTTGGGCCCGACCTCACGACAGACCCAACCGGAATCGGACGAGACCGGAGCGGCGGGCCTCCCGCGTTAGCTCCAATCGCCGCCCCTGCCGCGTGCCCCGTTTGCATGACATCGAGGAGGGTGGGTGATGGTTCTCGACGCCAGGAGCGAGGGAGCGGCCGAGCCGCGCACCGGCAAGGTGGACGCGGCCGAGGTCCGTGGCGCGCCGTATCCCCATTTTGACATCCCCGACGAGGCTGGCGACGAGCGGAACGAGGATATCGTCCCACCTCCGTCCGAGGGCGCGCGGCTCGGGTCGTTGGCCCCGACCGCCGATCCCACCCGGCTCGGCGACCTCAGCGGCGGCGGCGCCGGCGAAGGCGTCGAGTTCTACACCGACACCCCGTTCGGCGATGTCGTCGCCTTCAGCGGCATCCCGCCGGACATGAGCGGCGCCAGTAGCGAGAACATGGTGCTGGTGAGCGGCAACACCTTCGCCGCGCTGTCGACCGACGGCGGCGCCACCTTCGTGGCGCTCGACCCGTCCACGATCTTTCCCAGCGGGCCGACGACGGATGCTTGCCGGCACCCCGCTCAACGGCAGTCTGTGCTGCGATCAAGTGATCCAGTATGTCCCGGAGTTCGATCTCTACATTTGGCTGATGCAGTTCAGCAGCACCGGCCCGGGCCCGCTGCAAGGCATCAACAAGTTGCGGATCGCCGCCGCCCGCCCGGACGACATGAAAAGCTCCGGCGGCACCGCCTGGACCTACTGGGATTTCTTCTCCGGTGACTTCGGCCAGTCCGTCGTCCTCGATTATCCAGACCTCTCGATCGGCAACGCGACGCTGAACGTCAGCGTCGACGCGGTCGGGGTCGGCCTGCTCATTTTTCGCGTTCCGCTGCCGGACATCGCGGCCGGCGGCGCCGTCGGCTTCGACTTCACCGACCCTGCCGACTCCGCCGCCGCCTATGGCGGCCATGTCTCCCAGAACACCGGCGATACCCTGTTCTGGGCCGGCCACAACTCCACCAGCCAGCTCCGGGTCTTTTCCCTGCCCGAGGGCTCGGGCACCTACAGCTGGCGCGACATCGATATCAACAGTTGGCCAAATGCCGACTATTCCTCGCCGGTACCGGGCGGCACCGACTGGCTCCAATTCATGGCCGGGTTCCCCGGCAGCGCGATTATCGGGGCGACCCGGCGTGAAGGGGCGGCCGGGTCGGAGCTGTGGCTGGCGTGGACGGCGGCTCGCGGGGGGGGTCGATCATCCCCATGTCCAGGTCGTCGAGCTCGATACGCGAACCTGGGACGTGCGCAACCAGTGGCAGATCGGGAACCCGGACCATGCCTTCGCCTACCCCTGCCTGGCGACGAATAGTGACCAGGAGGTCGGGATCAGCCTCGGCTGGGGCGGCAACGTCGCCTTCGGCAAATTCGCCGTGGGCATCTTGGGTGATTTCGTCGTCTGGTTCGCGGAGGCCAGCGACGCGGCCCTCACCCGCTGGGGCGATTACGTGACGGTACGCCGCGCCGGCCGGCCGGCGCTCTTCTCCGGCACCGGCTACAGCGTCCGGCAGAACCCGCCGCCGGCGTCCGGCACCCGCTTCAACCCCCGCTACACCCTCTTCGGCCGGCCCTAGGCGCGGTTAACTGGACTTCGAGCGATTGGTGGGGGCACCGTTCCGGTGTGCCCGTGGTCATCGACTATCGATACAGCCGCCAATTGCCCGACGTCCGAATTACTCCGTCCGGGCGCCGCGGAGGGAGCGGACTTCGGTCGAGACATTGCTGCCTTGCTCGCCGTAGAGGTAGGCCACCCAGAGTTGGCCGTCGGCGCTGGTGGCGGCGGCGGCGCGGACTTGGAGGCCGCTTTCGGCCGGGGTCAGGATTTGCATGGGAAAGGGGCCGCCGCTGTCCGGCCGCACCATCAGGGCGCCGATCTTGACCGCCCGGTCGCGGCCCGCGTTGAACACCATGTACGACGTGCCGTCCGGGCCCATCGCCAGGGTCGGCAAATAGCCGAAGTCCCCCGAATTGACCGGAAGGTCGGCACCCCATTCGGTCGCGCCCGCCGGCAGCTTGCGCAGGTAGATGTCGGTGCTGTTGCGGTTGTAGCGGCTGTAGAGCAGCATCACGCCCCCGGTGGGGTCGGTTCTGGCGTCGATCTGGCGGCCTCCGACCTCGCGCCGGTCCGGCTCCAGCAGCGGCGCCGGCGGCGCCCAGCCGCCCGGGTCCGCGATCGGCCGCGTGCTCCAGTCGACCCGGACCGCGGTCAGCATGTCCTCGGGGCTGCTTCCTTTATACGCCGACCAGACCGCCACCAGGCGGTCGCCATCCACCGCCAGGTGGGGCCAGCCGACATTGAGATCGGGCTCCAGCCGGGTCCCGAGCGGGACCGGCGCCGTCCAGGCGCCAGCGATCAGATCGCTGGCGAAGAGGTCGGCGTTGGCCGGCATCGCTCCCCGCGCCTCTGGCGAGAGGGAGCGTTGATCGCGCCAGATCAGGTGCAGCGCGTCGTTGGCGCCGACGGCGAGCGACGGCATCATCTGGTGCCCGGCGTTGGGGTCGGGGGCGACGGCGACCGGTTCCGCCCAGGTCCCCTCGGGCGTGGACCTGCTATAGAGCAGGGTGCTGATCGAGCTATCGGCG
The DNA here is from genome assembly GCA_030859715.1 of Chloroflexota bacterium. Classification (GTDB taxonomy): domain Bacteria; phylum Chloroflexota; class Chloroflexia; order Thermomicrobiales; family UBA6265; genus JACCYK01. The sequence continues at coordinate 806 of JALZJP010000181.1, read as the reverse complement.
TCGGCCGCCCGGTCGGAATAGACAACGTGGACGACGCCGGTCGAATCGACGGCGACGGCCGGCCCAAACTGGATCGTCCCGCCCGGCATCGCGGTCGCCGGCAGCCAGACGTGCGCGCTCGGGTCGAACCGGGAGGCATAGAGGCGGCGCGGCCCGAAGCCCTCTGCCAGCCGGGGTTGGGCGCTAAAGAAGACCCAGGCGCCGCCATCCGGCGTCGTTCGCAGCACCGGCAGCCAATCGAACCAGACATTGTAGGGAACGACCAGGCCGTCGTGCTCCAAGCGAAGCACATCGAAGCTCGGTTGCGGCAGCGTGACCTCGGGCAGCGAGGCCGGGGTTGCCGCCGGGGTCGCTGCCGGCGTCGCCGGGGTGGCTGGCGGCGTCGCTGGTGGCGTAGCTGGTGGCTCTTGCCCGCGCCCCGTCCCGATCGTGCCGGTGAAGAGGGTGAAACCGATCAGCAGGCCGGCAAGAACGCCTCGTCCGCCGCGCATCCAGGATCCTTTCGCGTGGTCCGGCCGTCCCGTTCTCCGGCAGCCGGACTCGGTAGCGGATGGAGGAGCATACCGTACGTTGACGACCGTCCGGGCTACGGCGCCGGATCGAGAAAATTCTCGGCAATGAATCCGGTCACCGCCGGGTCGTCCGCCGCCTGGATCGGCAACCAGAGGATGCCGTCGCCTTCGACCGCCTCGCCGGTGATGATGACCTCACGCCCGGCGTTCAGCTCGGCCACCACTTCGCCCGTGGTCGATGGCGTGGCCCGCAGCCGGACCCCGGCCTCGTTGACCACGGCATCGGCCGCGGCC
>JALZJP010000178.1 GCA_030859715.1 Chloroflexota bacterium | reverse complement strand
CGGCCTGGCCGTGGGCGCCGTCGTCAGGCCTTGGCTGGAGCGAAGGCGGCGACGATCATGCCGTAGTAACGCGGGGCTTCGAAGGTCATCAGCTCGGGCTGGAACGACGTGCCCTCCAGCACCCCGGCCAAGACCAATGTCTGCCACAAGCCGTCGACCGCCGCTTCGGCCGCCCGTTCGTCCGAGATTTCTAGCAGCCGCGGCAGATCGTTCGCTTCAATCGCGGCCACGACTTCGGCATCGACCTCGGCCGAGGCGGGGTGATAGCCATAGGGACCACTCTCCTGGTGCCGGTGGCCCCAATCACAGGAGGCGACAAAGGCGATATTTCGGGGATCGGCGGCGACCACGGCCGCGATCGTCCGCCCGCTTTCAAGCAGCGACTCGCGCGGCAGACTCCGGGACGCGGTTAGGATCACCGCCGGTGGTCCGATGTCGTCTTCCAGCGGCTTCGCCAGCACGTCGCCATGGCCGACCAGGTTACGATCATGGCCCATGAACCAGAGCGGCGTCATCGTTCTCCGGTCCATCGGCCGCACGCGCTGGTCACGGCGATCGCCGGCGAAGCCGACCATCGCCGCTGGACGATCCATACGGGACGCGGGCGGAGACCATGCCGCCGTCGCTTGCGCTTGGCCTGGATGTGGAGCGGACGCTGGATCAAGTGGTCGCTGTTCAGCGACGGTATTGGTCCTTATGACTGAGACCGGTGATTCAATGGGAGCGGCGGATGGCGCGACGACGTAAACTATTATTGAAGGCGCTGAACAATCCGAGAGGGCTGCGTTTCGGGGAGTTCACTCGACTGATCGAAGGGTTCGGCTTTACGCTCGACCGGCAGCGGGGGAGCCATCGCCTTTACGTTCGAGAAGACGTGCGCGAGTTTGTCAACGTCCAGCCAAGCACCGATGGCAAGGCAAAACCAGCCCAGGTACGTGAATTTTTGGAGCTGGTTCAGCGACACGCCCTACAGATCGAGGAGGAGGACGGATGAACTACTATCCGACCATCGTCTACTACACTGAGGAGGACGGCGGATACTTCGCGGTCGTCCCTGACTTGCCAGGTTGCACCGCGCACGGCGAGACCCCGGAGGAAGCGCTGCGGGAGGCGCAAATCGCCCAGGAGCTCTGGCTGGAAGCCGTGCGGGACCGAGGCTGGCCGGTCCCTGAGCCGTCACGCTACCTCGCCTTGCGCGCGGTGGGTTAGACAGTAGGTCAAACGGATCGGCGCGGTCGGCAGCGAGACCTCTTGTCAGAACACTGGTTGCGGACGGTTAGGGGCGATCCTGTGGCCACTCAGTGGCAACTACGCCTCAACGTCGAGAAGGGGGGATGTCGACTGCCGTCATCGGTGGCCCCTTCGGACGACTACACAGTGGGCTAGGACAAAGGGAAGGGCGACCGGCAGCCGAGACGGGAACGCGTGAAGGTCGTTCACGAGGAAGAGCCCGGCTCGATTGAGCCGGGCTCTTCACGTTTCGCACGAAACAATCCACGGGGCGCTACTGCGCGATTACTTTGAAGCTGCGGACGTTAGCCTGAATCCCAGGGTCAGCGAAAACTCCGACCCTATTGCCAGAGGCAGGTTGCAAGAGTCCATTGTGGCTGCCTTCCGCCAATACGGTTCCGTCTACGGATAACCTCAACGTATTCCCGCGTACTTCAAGGCGGTAAATATGCCAGTCGCCAATCTCCACGTCATTCATGTCCGGATTGGTCGGTCTGTCAGGAGATATCTCCTCTTCCATGAAGCGAGTCTCTGCCCACCCAGATGCGTAGGCATTGAGTGACATCTGCCCCAAAGCCTCTCCGTCCCGAACAAAAATCCCAAACGCTCCTCCTTCGAACCCTTCCGACACGCGCACGACCTGAATCTCGGCTTCTACCGTGTAGTCAGTACTTTCCGGAAGGTAGGGGGCGTACGCTGCGCCACCGCTGCCGTCATTTACAAGCATTCCCTGTAGCTGTTGCCAACCAACCGTAACGGTCCATTCGGCGAAGTCCATCGAAGAGTCAGGGGTAGGAGTCGGAACTGGAGTGCTGGTCGCGGTCGGTTCCGGAGTCGCGGTCGGCATTGGCGTAGCCGTGGGCACAGGAGTAGCCGTGGGCACGGGGGTCGGCGTCGGCACCGCAGCGACGAGCGGCTGCCCCGTTGGCGCAATTGCTACCAAGAGCGCCGTCACCGGCTCCGTGCCCGCGTTCCGCTCGCGCTGTGGCACGCCAGTCGGGAAGACGAGTCCTTGGCCTGACGTGAGTGGTGCTTCCAGCCCGGATGGACTCGTGACTGTCAGCATTCCCGCATTGACCAGGACACCCACGGGACCAGATGCCGTGAATGTGCCGGAATCTGCTCCCGGCTGAAAGGTTGCAAGCGCAATGAACATCGTCGCCGGGGTTGTCGGTGGTGTTGGCAGGGCTGCTTCCAGAAGCACCTCAGACGCCGGATCTGCCGGTACCGACGGGTCGCCAAGCACGAGGCGCAGGAGACTCACCGAAGCAGTACCCGAATTGCCCAGGGTGTACGCGCTCCCCGGCACGAGCGCGGCTTGTTGACCGGGAGCGAGCGGAGCCGACAAACTGAAGGCATCCACCACCGTTGCGGTGCCAAGCTCCCCATACAGGAGTTCCGGTCCCGCTGGCGTGCGCGACTCCACCTCACCGCTTGGTGGGACCGTCACCCGCTCCAATCGGAGCAGCTTGGAAGTGCCTACGGCATCTATCGGAGTGGCGGCGAGCGTTGTCACGTCAATGCCGGCGGGAAGGGAGATGCCAAGGTCAGCGGCAGGAGGAAGTTCTACCGAAACCGGTGTCGCTGCGACCGGCGAAACAGATTGGGCTATGGCGGCGGGGAGGGCGAACTGATACCCGACGAAACGATGGTCGGGGCAATGAACGCCAGGACCAGGAACATGACGAGAGCGGTGCCACGGTGCGCCATCATTTTCTCCCGCACGATGCCGGATTCGATTGAGGGGCACAGGCTATCGCAATGAAGGGAAGAGCGCAACAGGGGAGCAAGATGTTTCAAGCCCGGACCATAGGACAGCGATTACGGTCAAGGGAAGTGGTCCGACGTTTCGCCTGGATTCATTTTATTCTTCATGGTCCGCAACAGGCTTTACCAGGTAGGTTCGCCAGCCGGCACCCGGATCAACCTCCGCCGTCGCGTCCGGCCCGCGGCCAATCGGTCCGGCCCGCGACCGGCACGTCGCATCCACCTTGGACTTTTGAACATCGGGACGGCTAGACTGGGGCCATGATCGAGCATAAGTTCACCGAGGACCGTCTCGCCGCATTGTATGACGCGTTCTACCCGCCAACGCGGCGAGACGACTTCGCCTTCTATCTGCCATTGGTGATGTCCGCGCGGGCCGTGCTCGACGTCGGGTGCGGGACGGGGGCGCTGCTGCGCCTGGCGCGGGATGCCGGACATACCGGGCGGCTGTGCGGCCTCGACCCGGCCGCGGGAATGCTGAACCAGGCGCGTCGATGGTCGGACATCGAGTGGAAACATGGGGATCTCTCGTCGGTCAACTGGGACCAGGAGTTTGATCTGGTCGTCATGACCGGGCATGCGTTCCAGGAGCTCGTCGCGGACGACGAGCTCCGCGTCGCCCTGGTCGCGATCCATACCGCCCTCGTTGCCGGGGGTCGCTTCGTGTTCGAGACGCGCAACCCGTTGGTCCGCGCCTGGGAGCACTGGGCAAGGGAGTACACGGCCGAGGTCAGCGATGCCACCGGCGCTCTCGTGCGGTGCAAGTGCCAGGTGGAGACGCCCGGTTGAGGGGGGCGTCGTGCGCTTCGTCAGCACGTTCACCAGTGACGGGTGGAGCCATCCAGAGGCGAGCCGCGGCGCGCTCCGATTCCTCGATGCAAACGCGCTTGCCTCGTTCCTCGCCAGCGCGGGCCTGATGATCGAGGAGCAGTTCGGGGACTGGGACAGGCACCCGCTCACCGACACGAGTCCCGAGATCATCACCATCGCTCGCAAGCGATAATTCCATGGCCGACCGCATCCGACCTGATCGCTTCCTACTTGGAAGATCGGATGGAATGGTCTGCGCGCAGCGGGATGACGTAGACGGGTAGCCCTTCGTCGACCTGGACCTCGAGCAGCCGATCTCTGATATGGGCGATCACATCAAACGTGTTTTCGTGGTCGATCGTCGCCATCAGATACACGCCGTCCGGTTCGCCGCCGAGTTTCACTTCGAATGTCGCGTCCGGATAGCGATCGCGCAGGAGTCGCTTGAAGTCGGCGACCGCTTCCCGTTCCCGCCGACTGAATCGTCTCAATTGGCCAACCATTATGGACCATCCTTCCACTTGCCCCGGACGGCTGCAAGGAAGTCCCGGCTCTGGCGAAGGGATTGCCTTGCAGCTGCTTCCGACACTGATTCGCGAGCGTAGTCTGCCAGTTGACGAAGAATGAAGAGGTCGGACAATACGCTTCGCAGGCTGCTTGGATATTGCTTCCGCCGGTTGATCAACAGCCCGGAGAACTGGGCTTGCACCGCGGAATGGCTCCATTGTGCCTTTCGTCCTCCTGCTGGTCTAATGCCGGCGGCCTCGAGGGCGGCGACAGCGGCTTGGAAACAAGCGTAGTAGCAGCGATTGGCGACATTGTCGTAGCGGCCGGCGGCGAACTCGCTTTCGGCACCCAACAGTGACTCCGCGGCCTTTGTCAGCAAACCGTCGTCCCCCACTGCCATGCGCGCAGTATACGAGACGATGCGACTTGCTTGTCACTCAATTGGCTCGCCGCGCGGGGCATCTGCCGCGTACGAATATGATCGCGCGCGGATCAATCTCGGATCGGCCGGGGATCACGCTATGCTGTCGTTCGGTCCAGCCCACCCGAGGTCGCGGGAGCGGGATATGACGCTGACGCAACGGATGGCGCGGGGCGCGGCGGTCGGGGCGATTGCTGGCTTCATCATGGTCGGCCTGATCGCGGTAAGCGACTCCGTTTCGACGATAGTCGGCGCGCTCTGGATACCGGTGTTGCTGGCCCTGGCCGGAGCGGGATTCGTCCTCTCCGGGGAAGGGGCGCAACCGTATCACCTCCACGAGTGGGCGCCGTTGCCGGCGGCGACGATTCGACAGCACGCGATCCGTTGGTTCGCGGCTGAAGGCTGGGCGCTGCACGTCACTGAGCCCCGGATGCTGTCCTTGAGCCGGAACACGCTCAACCCGCGGGATCTTGGCTGTTTGGTACTGCTCAGCGGGCTGCTGGCCTTCATCTACCTGATGGGACGTCGGAATCTGACGCTGACCATCTTGCTCAACCCGGTCGCGGCCGGGACCGAGGTCGAGATCATCGTCAGCTCGCGTGGCGGCGGTCAAGGGGCGGCCGTTGGGTTCTTCAATTCGCTCCACGACCAGACGTAGGAACGGGAGACACCGAGTGGGTGCCTCCCGTGGCGCCGATCTCGAATCGGTGAAACGTCTTACGCGCCGCCGGTGATCTCGATGATCGGGGCGGTGGGGTCGATTGACGGTGAGGTCGCGGGGGCCACCGAAAACGGGCTGACCGCCAGCGCATCCTGGTTCTGGGCGCCCCACACGGGGAGGAAGGTCGCCCACGGGATTTCGTACTCGAAGGCGCGGTTCCAGTTGCTGCTGGTCGGGCCCAGCGGGTCGCTGATGACGACGACGTCCTCGTTGTAGCCGTTGATGACGACCGCGTGGTCGTTGCCGAGCACGGTCGGCAGCTCCGCTCCGCTCGGCGTGATCCAGATGGTGTCGGCCCAGGGCTGGAAGTCGACGGTGGCCTTGGTCCAGACCAAGGCGCCGGACTCGAGCGCGGACTCTAGCTCCGGCCGCGTCCCAATCGGCTTCACCGCGAGATCAAATTGCTCAAAGAGCGGTTGAAACGCCTTGCCACTGGCGCGGGCGAGCAAATTGTTCGCGTAGTCGCCGGAAAAGGCGGACGTGATATCGCCGCCATAGATGACGAAGCCGGCGGCGGTTTCCTCGTAGTACGGCTCGATGCTGACGTCGTGCCCGACGATGTCGAGCAGCTCCTCGAACGGCGCCTCGATGCCGTGGGTGGCCAGGATGATCCAGGCCGCGTCGAACTCACAGGTGTACTGGTAGAACTGGCCGAATTTCGGCACCACCGGGACGTAAGCACTGTAGGCCCGGCCACTCGGGCCTGTCGTCTGGGCTGCCGGAGCCGCCAAGCTCGGGCGCGGTGTGCCGCTCGCGAAGCGAGCCACCGTCAATCCCACCACCGCGTTTCGTGCCGCGACCCCCAAGCCGCGACGAGTCATTCCCCTGCCCATACCCTCTCCTTCGGCCCGCCGACGTGTTGGATCAATCATACCGGATCATACCGGATCATACCGGATTGGTCGCGGGCGCGATACCATGTCCGCGTGTCACGACGGGCCGGTTCGCACCCGGTCGTACCCATCCCTCTTGGATCATAACGCGCAACTCCCCGAAGCGGTGTGCCGGCGCGGAAAATGGCGCGGGGTACTGTGCGACGCGCTACATTCGTCGTTCGGACCGAGGGTGGTTCAGGCGGCGACTTCTGCCGCTCTTGTTCAACCCCGCTCGCCGGTGCCACGGACAGCCGGGCTGGTTTGCCGCCGCCGTCGATCCGGCCGGTGATTTCTCCTGTGCCGACATCGAGCGGGACAAGCCGCCCGGTTCCCGGGTCCGGCCGATGGACGAGATCGCTACGGGAGCGGACGCTCATGCTCGAGCGACCCGCGGCGCGAAGCCGGCGCGGTACCGGATCGTGCGTCGGCCGCGTCGTCGTAGAGATCGCGTTCGGGGTGCGGGTAGTGCAGGCGATGGCGGAGGCGGGCCGTGATCACGCCATTCTTTGGCGCAAAGAGAAAGACGAGGCCAAACAGCGCCGTCGCCACCAGGACCACGCTGGCGCCGGAGGAGACGCCGGCGTAAAACGAAATGAACAACCCGGCGATGCCCGAGCCCGCCCCAATCAGGGCCGCCAGGAGCATGGTCGTGGGCAGGCGGTCGGTCAGCAGGCGGGCGGTGGCGGCCGGGGTCACCAGCATCGCCAAGACCAGGACGTTGCCGACGGTTTGCAGCGAGACGACGATGGTCAGGGCCAGCAACAGTAAAAAGAGTTGATCCCAGGCCCAGAGATTAAGGCCGGTGGACCGGGCGAAGGTGCGGTCGAAGGCCACCGCGATCAGCTCGCGGCGGAAGACCGCCAGCGCGGTCAGGACCAGGCCGCCAACGGCCGCGGTCAAGGTCAGATCGGCGGCGGAGACGCCGAGGATCGAGCCGAAGAGGAAGCTGGTGACATCTCGGGCAAAGCTGCCTTGGCGGGAAAGGATCGTGATGCCGAGGGCAAAGGCGCCGGCAAAGAAGACGCCGATCACGGTGTCGTGGGTCAGGCGGCCGCTCTGGGTGACGATCCCGATCCCGATCGAGACGATCACGGCGGCGATGAGCGCGCCAATAAGAAAATTCGCTCCCAGCACGAAGGCGATGACCAGACCTGGGAAGATGGCGTGGGCCATCGCGTCACCCAGGAAGGCGAGGCCGCGCAAGGTGACGAAGGTGCCGATCGTGCCGCAGATAATGCCGACCAGGAGGATGGCGAGGAAGGCATGCCGCATAAAATTGAGCTGCAGCGGCTCGCCCAGGAGCGCGATCAGGTCGGCCATCAGGCCGCGCTCCCGAGCACGGGGATCACGGCCTGACCGCCAAAGGTCGCCAGCAGGTTGTCGCGGCTCATGACCTCGCGCGGCGGCCCGCTGGCGATGAGGCGGCGATTCAAGAGCAGGACACGATCGGACGAGGCGGTTACTAGGGCGAGATCGTGCGTGGCGTAGACGATGGTCTTGCCGTCGCCGCGCACCTGATTGAAGAGCCCGACCAGCAGCTCCTGGGTGGGAATATCAACCCCGGCGAACGGTTCGTCCAAGAGATAGACCTCGCCCTGTTGGACCAGCGCCCGGGCCAGAAAGACGCGCTGCTGCTGCCCCCCGGACAATTGCCCAATCTGGGCCGAGGCGAGGCGATCCATGCCAACCTGAGCCAAGGCGTTCATCGCGGCGGCGCGATCGTCCAGACTGAAGGGGCGAGTCCGGGAGCGGCGCAACCCGCGGCCCATGAGCGCGACGTCGAGCACGTTGAGGGGAAAGGTCCAGTCGACGCTGGAGCGTTGGGGCACGTAGACGACATCGGGATTGGGCCGGCGGACCGGCGCCCCGTCGAAGCGGACGACGCCGTGGCTGGGAGGCAGCATCCCGGCCAGCGCCTTGAGCAGGGTGCTCTTGCCGGCGCCGTTCGGCCCGACCAGGCTCGCCGATTCGCCGGCGGCAAACCAGCAGGTCACGTCGGCCAGGGCCGACCGATCACCAAAATGGACGCTCAGGTTTTCGACCTCAAGTCGCTTCGGGCCGGGAGCATGCATGCGTTGTGACCCGCGGCAGCGCGAGCTGCCAGCTTGCGGACGAGCCGGTGACGCCGGCAGCGCTCACCGGCGACGCGAGCGGCAACGGTATCATGTATTGAGACATCGTGTCAACTGGGCGACGTGAGCTGGCAGGCGGGGCAGGTGCCGAACACTTCCAGCGTGTGGCCGTGGATCGCGAAGTCGGTATCGCGGCTGAGATCGCGCACCAGGTCGTCGACCGGGCAGCGGGAGAAGGCGACGACCGAGCCGCAGCCGGAGCAGACCAGGTGGTGCCGGTGGCCGGGGGTGCCGACGATGTAGGCCGGGTGCCCGTCCGCTTGCAACAGCCGAGTGACGACATCGACCGAGGCCAAGATCTCGAGGGTGCGATAGACGGTGGCGCGACCGACATCCGGGGCGGCCGCTTTGAGCCGGGCCACCATCCGCTCGGCCGAGAAGGGGCGCGATTGGCCCAAGATCTCGGCGATCACCGCCCGCCGCGGCGCGGTCACTCGATAGCCGTGCGCCGACAGCAGCCGGGCGACCTCTTCCGCCGAGGGGAGCGCATTCTGAGCGTGGGGTGCGGCCGGCAGCATCGTCGCGAGCGCTATCATGGTCGAAAGGGTAGCACAAGTCCCGGCTGGATCGCGGCCCAAACGCCACGCCGTCCCGGTTCGTTGCCGTGTGATAATTGGGCGAACGCGAGGGAGGCGACCGCCACGATGTCGATCCGAATGAACGAGACCCGGCCGGCCCGGTATCACTGGACCGACTTGCCGCGCCTGATCCTGCTGATTGGCCTGGCCACGCTCCTCCTGCCGGGGCAGGGCGGAGACACCCGAACGGCGGTGGCGCAGAATCGGTCCGTCGCCTACGCGGACTTCGACGTCACCCTCGAGCTGCAAGCGGATGGCTCCTACCGCGTCACCGAGCGCCAGGTCGTCTCGTTCACGGGCGGTTCCTATCGCAACGCCTTCCGCAGCATCCCGTTGACCCGGACCGAGGGGATCGGTGACGTGACGATCACCGAAGTCACTGATGGTGACGAGATCCCGTACGAGTTCGTCAGCCCCGGCGCCTTTGCCCAGCAAGCGGCGACGTACACGGCCGAGGTCCAGGGCTCGGAAGTCCGGGTCGACTGGTCGTTTCCACCGACCTCGAACGCGGACCGGACGTTCCTCGTGCGCTACGCCGTGGTCGGCGGCCTGCGCGTCTACGCGGAGAATGACCCGCCGTACCAGCAGATCTCGTGGATGGCGATCGGCCCGGAGCTGACCGAGAACGTGCCGGTCCGGGCGGCGTCGTTGACGATCACGCTGCCGGAGCCGCTGAGCCTCGATGACATCGAATACCTGCCGGCCGATGATCCGCCGGCGTCGTCGGACGATGGGCAAAGCTGGACCTGGACCGCCGGCAACTTGGCGGGCGGCGACTTCTTTGAACGGAGTCTCCGGTTCCCGCCGATGGTCCAGGCCGCGGCGGCGCCGTGGCAGGCCGCGTCGGATGAGCAAGAGGCGCGTGAAGTCGCGGTCGAGGAGCAGAACGCCGTCGTCAACGTGCTGGCGCTCGGCATCGGCCTGCTGGCGTTGGTGGGCGGCGGCCTGGGCATCTTCGGCCTCTGGTATGCCAAGGGCCGGGATCCCCATACCGGCGTGGTGGCCGAGTTCCTGCCGGAGCCGCCGGATGACCTGCCGCCGGGCGTGGCCGGGACGCTGATCGATGAGACCGCCAGCGAGCATGAGTTCGTGGCGACGATGGTCGATCTGGCGAAGCGGGGCATCATCCGGATCAATGAAGAGTCGAGCGGCGGCGTCCTAGGGCTCGGCGCCTCGCGCGATTTCGACCTCACCCTGCTCGATGTGGACAAGCCGCGGGCGGCGTTTGAGACCGATCTGCTGCAGGCGATCTTTGGCCACACGCTGGAGGCGGCGGCGACCGTTCGTTTGAGCGATGTTAAGGACCGGGTCGACACGGCCCGGCCGGCGATCCTCACCGACCTCTACGAGGAGCTGGTGAGCCGCGGTTATTTCCCCAGCTCGCCGGAGCAGACGCGGAATCACTGGCGCACCGTGGGCTGGGTGATCGCCGGGGGAGCGATCATCGGCGGCTTTATCCTGAACGGCGTCGTGTCCGGCATCTCGTCGCTTGTCTGGCTACCGATCATCGTGATCGCCCTGCTGGGGATCGTGGTCGTCATGTTCAGCGGCGCCTTTCCCAAGAAGACGCCGGCCGGGGCCGAGGCCGCCGCCCGCTGGCTGGCCTTTAAGCGGTACCTCGAATCGATTGAGAACTACGAGGACCTGAACGAGGCGCAAGGCATCTTCGAACGCTACCTGCCATTTGCCATTGCCTTCCATATCGACCGTTCCTGGGTGCAGAAGTTCGCCGCCGTGCGGGCGCCAGCGCCGGAGTGGTACGGCGATGGCGGCACCGTCTTGATGCCCGGCACCTATGGGCCAGGCGGGAGGTTCGGTCGCCAGCGGCGGCGCGGCGGCAGCGTCGTCTTCCTGCCGGGTGGGGGCTGGCCGGGCGGCGGGGGGTCGCCCGGCGGCGGTATGGGGACCGGCGGCGACGGCGGCGGCTTCGACGTTCCTGATTTGCAGGGAGGGTCCGACGCGGCCGGCCGCACGCTACAAGACACCAGTAGCGGTCTCTTTGATTTGCTCAATACCGCGGGCGAGATGTTCGGCGGCGGCTCCGGCGGACGCGGCGGCTGGGGCGGCGGCGGCGGTTTTGGCGGCGGTGGTGGGTTCGGCGGCGGCAGCCGGGGCGGCGGAGGCGGCGGCGGTGGCTTCAGCTAACCTGGACCGACGCGAGCCATCTGGCGCGGCCGGCGAGCATAAGACATCACGGTTCACGCGGTTGATTTTCTGGCTCTGGCGGCGGGGAAACCGTCCGGGCAGCTTCGTTCGCCAGAAAGCGTCGGGCGCACCCCAAACCAGGGCCACGGGGCCACCGGAAATCCGGCAATCAAGTGGAGATCAGGGTCAATCGTATGGCGACAACTGACGAGTCGCGCCTCGCCACGGGCGAGGTGCGTTGCTCGTATCATCCAGAGGTGATGACCGGGCTCCGGTGCTCGCGCTGTGGCAAGCCGATCTGCCCGCGTTGCTCGGTCCGCACCCCGGTCAGTCTGCGGTGCCCCGATTGCGCCGGGGTGCGCGGCCTGCCGACCTATGCCACGGGCAGCACGGTGCTGTTGCGGGCGGGGGCGGCCGGCCTGGCGCTGGCGGTGGTGATCGGCATCGTCTGGGGCTTCTTCCCGGACTGGGGGTTCTACCTCGGGCTGGCGCTCGGCTTCGGCTTGGTGGAACTGATGGCCCGGCTGGCCAACAACAAGCGCGGGGCCGACCTGCAGACGCTGGCGATCGTGATCGTCCTGATCGGGCTGGCGACGAGTCGCTACGTCATCGCCAGCCGCTTCGGGATTGACCTCGGCCTGATTAACCAGATGGATCCCGGTGTCCTGTCGCTACTCCGCCTGAACCTGATCCCCGATTTCGTGTTCGCGGCGTTTCCGCTCGTGATCGCTTGGATTCGGTTTCGGTAGCGGGCTCGTGTATGGAATTCGCGGCGATGCATGATAGGGTGAAAGATGAGATCACCGTGGTTTCATCGAGACCAAGCGCGGGAATAAATCCCCGCGCTTGGACACGAGGGAGACGGGCTCACCTTCGTTGGCTCCGCTACCCGCGCGTGAATCTTAGCCACCATCGCTCCAGCGCTGGCCGACGAAGCGCTCGCCGAGGCGGTGCGCTTCGTTCCAGACCAGTAGCACGGGGACATCGGCGGTCCGGGCAAGGGCGAGGCAGTCATCGTACTCGGGCATGGCGCCGAGGACCCGGCCCTGCCAGCCGCGGAGTTTCAGCCGGACCTCGCCCCAGCGGGTGGCGACCGGCTCGAAGCGGCGGGGCGCTTTGACCCGATCAACCGCCGTGGCGCGGACGCCGAGCGTGGTGGTGTGCTCGATGAAGACGTCCTCGACCGCGCGCCGGCGGTCGGCGCTGACCAGCGTGGCGACCGTGGTCGCGGGCCGTCCCTTCTTCATCGTGATTGGGGTCAGCCAGGCATCGAGGGCGCCGGCGGCGAACAATTGATCGAGCAGAGGCTCGAAGAACTGCGGGTTCATATCGTCGACGTTGGTTTCGAGCACCAAGTCACCGTCGCCGCTGCCTTGATCGCTATCCCCGATCCAGACCCGGAGCGCATTCGGCCAGGGCAGCTCCTTGGCGCCGAACCCGTAGCCGATCGCGCTGGGGATGAAGTCCGGGCGGCGGAACTCGGCCAGGGTCGTCAGGATGGCGGCGCCGGTGGGGGTCAGCAATTCGGCTTCGACGGGCTCGGGGCCGGGATCGGCCCCCGCCAGCGGCGCTCCGGCGCTGGCCAGCAGCTCCGCCGTGGCGGGCGCCGGCACCGGAATCAGGCCGTGCTGAGCACGGACAAACCCATGTCCCAGGCGGGGCGGTCCGCTGAAGACGCGCTCGATCCCCAGGAGGGCGAGGCCAATGCTGGCGCCGGCGATGTCGACGATCGCATCGACGCCGCCGACCTCATGGAAATGAATATGCTCGATCGTCGAACCGTGGACCTTCGCCTCCGCTTCGGCCAGCCGCTGAAAGATGGCAATGGCGCGATCCCGGACCGGCTCCGCCAGGGCGGAGGCGAGGAGGAGATCGCGGATCGTGGCCCAGTCGCGGCTGACGCCATCCTCGCCGGCGGTGACGGTGACGCTGGTCCCGGCCAGCCCATGCCGGTTTACGTGGGTGACGGTCAGCGTGTAGTTGGCGAGGCGGAGTTTACCCAGCTCGGCGCGGAGCGCGGTGAGGGACAGGCCGGCGTCGAGCAGGGCGCCAAGGATCATGTCGCCGCTGGCGCCGGAAAACGGATCAAAGTAGGCGATGCGCATGATTCCGGCGTCTCTCCTGTGCCCTCGCTCGGCCATCAACCGTGACGGGTCGATCGTCGCCGGAGCATAGCAGAGGCATGGCGCCTCGCCCCGTGGGGCATCGTGCTACCATCGCCACGAAGAATCATCCGGATGCACCGTGGTCACGACGGCCGGCAGCATGAGAGGAGCCCACGTGTCATCAACGCGGACGGCAACGGCGCGGACACCCGGGCCAACGGCTCGAACCTACGGCGGGCACTCGCGGTCGGCGCCGCGGCGGCGGGTGCTGGTCCGCCAACCGGCCGCCCCGGCCACGGGTGACGAATGGCGCGAGTTTGGGTACCCGCGGGCGGTGGATCAGGCGCGGGCCGAAGCGGAGCACGCGGCCTTCCGGCAGCTGTTGACGGATGCCGGGATCGAGGTGGTGGCGGCGGGACCGGACCGGCCGGGCTTGCTGGATGCCATCTTCACCGACGACGTGGCGATCATGACCGATGCCGGGGTGATCATCGTGCGGCCGGGGAAAGAGTTGCGCCAGCCGGAAGCGGAGCTGGCGGAGCAATCCTTCACCAAGGTGGGCGTCCCCGTTTTGGGCCGGATCACGGCGCCCGGCACCGTCGAAGGGGGCGATACCTGTTGGCTCGACGAGCGGACGCTGGCCGTGGGCCGCGGCTACCGGACGAACCAGGCGGGGATCGAGCAGTTGTCGGCGATCCTGGCTGGGATCGGGGTCACGGTGGTGCCGGTCGCGCTGCCGCATTGGCATGGTCCCGAGGAATGCCTGCATCTGTTGTCATTGATCAGCCCGATCGCGCCGGCGGCGGCGGTGGTTTATCTCCCCCTGCTGGCGACGTCGCTTGTCCAGGATTTACAAGGCCGGGGGTGGGACATGATCCCGGTGCCGGAGGAAGAGTTCGACAGCCTCGGGTGCAACGCCCTGGCCGTGGCGGGTGGTGGTGGTCGAGGGCAACCCGGTGACCCGGCGCCGGTTGGAGGACGCCGGATGCCAGGTGCTCGCCTACGCCGGGGAAGAGATCTCGTTGAACCGGATGGGCGGTCCCACCTGCCTGACCCGGCCGATCTGGCGGGACACGGCCTAGCCGATGGTGTCGATGGCGGCCGAGCGGCCGGCGATGCTCGGGGCTGCCGTGCCCGGCGTCGAGCTGATCAGCGTCTCAAAACGGTTCGGCCCGGTCACCGCCGTCGATGACCTGTCGTTGGCGGTGCAGCCTGGCGAATTCCTGACCCTGCTCGGGCCGTCCGGGTGCGGCAAGACGACGACGCTGCGGCTGATCGGCGGCTTCACGCAGCCAGCCAGCGGCGAGATCCGCATTGGCGGTGAACGGATGACGGGGCGTCCACCGCATCTACGGCCGGTGAATACGGTCTTCCAGAACTACGCCCTGTTCCCGCACATGACCGTGGCGGACAACATCGCCTACAGCCTCCGCTTGGCCGGCAGCGTCCGGCGCGAGCGAGAGCGGCGGGTAAGTGAGGCGCTCGACCTGGTGCATCTGCCGCGGATCGAGCGGCGCAAGCCGGCGGAGCTTTCCGGGGGGCAGCAGCAACGGGTCGCCCTGGCGCGGGCGCTGGTCAACCGGCCGGCGGTCTTATTGCTCGACGAGCCGCTGGGCGCCCTCGACCTCGGCCTGCGGCGCTCGATGCAGCTCGAGCTCAAGCGGGTTCAGCGGGAGGCCGGGGTGACGTTCGTCTACGTCACCCACGATCAGGAAGAAGCGTTGCTGATGTCGGACCGGATCGCGGTGATGGCCGCCGGGCGCATCCTCCAGGTCGGGACGCCGGCCGAGGTCTACGATGCGCCGCTCACCCCGTTCGTGGCCGGCTTCGTCGGCCAGAGCAACCTCCTGGCCGGCACGCTGCGCTCGGCGGACAACGGGATCGGCGTCGTCGACGTACCCGCGATCGGTCAGCTATCCGGGAGGTTGGCGGGAACCGCGAGCGCAGGGGCGACGGTGACGCTGGCGATCCGGCCGGAACGGATCGAGCTTCAGTCCAGGTCGGACGCGACCCCGCGCAACGATTGGCAGGAACTGGTTGGCACGTTGGTCGAGATGGCCTACGTCGGCACCCACTGGCGGATCAGCGTCCTGCTTGGGGACGGGACGGCGCTCGTGGCGCACCGGCCGAGTGGGCGAGAGGTCGATGGGGAGCCGCGGCCCGGCGATCGGGTGGCGCTCCGATGGCGAATTTCAGACGCGATGGTGTTGGTGAGCTGAGAGGAGTCGTGCGGTGCCGGAGTTTCCGATCATTGACGCGCATGTCCACCTGTGGGACCCCGCTCGCTACGAGATTCCCTGGCTGCGGCAGGTCCCGGCCCTCAACGACCGGTTTGAGCTTGAGCGGTATGCCGAGCAGACCCGCGGCATCGAGATCGAAGCCTTTGTCTACGAAGAGATTGACATCGCGCCGGACTACCGCTTGCTCGAGGTCCGCCAGGCGGACGCCTACGCGGCGGCCGATCCCCGGCTGCGCGGGATCGTCGCCGCCGCGCCGCTGGAATACGGGGACCAGGTCGGCGCCTATTTGGCGGCGCTGGTGGCGGAGAGCCCCCGCGTCAAAGGGGTGCGGCGCTTGCTCCAGGGCGAGGCGGACCCGGAGTTCTGTCTCCGACCCGGTTTCGTGCGGGGGGTGGAACTGCTGGCCGAGCTCGATCTCTCGTTCGATATCTGCGTCTACCATCCCCAGCTGGCCGGGGCGGTCGAGCTGGTCCGGCGGGTGCCGGAGGTCCGGTTCATCCTCAACCACATCGGTAAGCCGGGCATCCGCGACGGGCTGATCGAACCGTGGCGGACCCACGTTTCCGAGCTGGCGTCGCTGCCGAACGTTGCCTGCAAGATCAGTGGGGCGACGACGGAGGCGGACCTGGCGGCGTGGACGATCGACGACGTGGCGCCGTATGTCCTGCATGTGCTGGATGCGTTTGGCGAGGACCGGGTGATGTTTGCCAGCGACTGGCCGGTCGTCACCCAAGCGGCGACGTACCGGCGCTGGGAGGAGACGGTGGATACGCTGACCAGCGACTGGAGCGAGCCGGCGAAGCGCAAGCTATGGGTAGAGAACGCACGCAACGCCTACCGGCTTGGGTAGGCGTTGCGCGCATCTGGTCATGGTCCCCGCCGGAGCATCGACAGCGCGATTCCCGCGGTCCGTCAGAGCCCGATCGTCCAGGTTAGCGTCCTAGACTTTGATACAGGTACCAGCCACGCAGGCGCTGACCAGGTCGCCGCCGCAGCAGGGATTCCGTGGGCCACAGTCCTCGCCCAGGTCTCGGCACCGGCCTCCACCGCCGCCGCCGTTTCCGCCGCCACCGCCACCGCCGCCGTTTCCACCGCCACCGCCGTTTCCACCGCCACCGCCGCGACGCCTACAGCGGTTAGCGCAGCGCCGCCGCCGTTGCTCGTTCTTCCGGAATCGGCGACGGCAGCGGCGACGGCACTTGCGCGACGCCTCGGCCTCCTCACCGCCGAAGCCCAGCGTGGCGATCAGCGCCGCGACGCCGCCCCCAAGGACGCTTTTCATGATCGTTCGGCGGGACGATCCCTCCGCCACCGCACGAGAGAGATTATCGATATTCTCGGTGATGCGATCACTCATCCTCTTGGGTCCTTTCTTCCGCCTACACGGGAAATTACCAGCCCAGAGCCGGTGCCCAGCGTCGCGAGCTCTGTGGTTCCTTGGCAGCGAAGCCGCTACACGGACAAAGCCATGCTCCTAGTGTAGGCCGACGTACGAGCGAGTCAATGACCCGAAAGTCCTATACGTACTACCACTTAAAGATCAGATAAATATTACGTAGCTTATGCCACCGACTCAGGGGGGGTCGGTCTGCTGGCTGGCCGCTCCCCAAGGGAGGCGATTGACCGATCGCCCGGCGCGACATGAGCGCCGCGGCGAGCGGGCGGGGCGAGGGCGCATGGGAGTCGAACCCACCAACGCCGGGGTTGCCGGCGCCCAACGATGTTGAAGATCGCGGAGGCCACCCGGCCCCATCCGCCCCCAATCGGCAAAGCTTACGGCCGCGGGCGGCGACGCGCCACCGGGCTAGCCGGGCGCGAGCGCCGGGTCTGGCGCGGCGGCGATCACGGCCAGGATTTCCGGGCCGTACTTCTCGACCTTGGCCGGTCCGAAACCGGGCACATCCAGCAACGTAGCGGCATCGTGGGGCCGCATCTCCGCCGCGGCTCGCAGCCCCTGGTCTGAGCTGACGACATAGGGCGGCACCGCGTCGCGCCCGGCCCGTTCGCGCCGCCAGTCACGCAACCGGTGGAACAGATCCGCGTCGTCCGCTGACGCGCCGGTCCCCTCGTCACCATCGCGTAATCCGGCCGAGCGCGCCGGCGGCCGGCGGGAGTCGTACCCGGCAAGGTCGTCCGGTTGGGCGTGGCGGCCACGTTGGGTGAGGCGCAGCAGGCGATACTCGCGGTCGAGGTAGTGCTCGATGAAGCCGTCGTCCAGGAGTTTGTCGATCAGCCGCTCGACCACGCTCTTGCGCATCCCGGCCAGGCGGCCAAAGGCGGGGGAGCGGTCGGCCCGGACCCGGCTCTCGACCGATCCCAGCAGAAATTTGGTCAAGCCGGGCTTGCCGAGGGCGAAGGAGAGGGACCGAATCGCTTCCAGCACCACCATCGCATCCTCGGCGGTGGAACTGGAGCGCTCGCTTGCGACCACGGTCGGGCTGGCGGCCGTGGTCGCTCCCTCCGGGTGGCAGATGTCGCAGCTGACATCGCAATCGGCCAACCCTTCGCCGAGATGGTTGGCCAGCAGGACATGACGGCAGCGACGGGCCTGGACGTAGCTCAGGACTTGTTGAATGCGGGCGTCGGCGTCCTGCCGCACCCGCGCCAGAACCTGCTCGATTCTTGCCGCGGCGTCCGCTCCCGCCGGCAGCAGCTCGAAGCACGCTTGCCGCGGACCCTCCCGGACGGAGAGGCCGGACAACGAGGACAGGACCCGGACCAGCTCGTCCGGTGTGCAGCCGAGCGCCTGCAGCGCCTCGCCGGTGCGCACCGTGGTTGGATGATCCGTGGCGCCGGGATCGAGCCAGGCGGCCAGCGCCGGCCAGAGCGGGTCCGGCGGCGGGGCCGGGTCAGGCGCTGGCCGCTGGTTTCCCTGGATCGTGTACGAGACCGGCATGTCCGCGTGGCGCTTGATTAATCTGGCCTGGCTGAGCAGCCCGAGCGCGATCCGAGGATCGGCCCCGTCGTCGGCCTCGGGATCAAGCGGCTGCCAGCGGAGCAAGGAGTCGGGCTCGACGATCGCCCAGGTGCCCGTCGCCGTCTGCTTGAGACCGGCGTAGATGCGGCGGAGGGTATCGATGGCTTGGGCGTCGCGTCGCGCCATCCGGGTGAGGGTTCCCCGGTCCGACTTCGTCGCTAACAGCACGCAGCGGGCCGCTTGCCCATCTCGTCCCGCCCGGCCCGATTCTTGGGCGTAGGCTTCGAGCGACGGCGTCGGGCTGAGATGGATGATGAAGCGGACATCGGCCTTGTTGACCCCCATGCCGAAGGCGGTGGTGGCGACGACCACCCGCGCCTGGCCGGCCATGAACCGCTCCTGGTTCGCGCCGCGGGTGGTCGAGTCGAGCCCGGCGTGGTACGGCACGGCGCCAACCCCCCGATCCCGCAAGATGCCGGCGATCGCTTCGGCGTCTTTCCGGGACCGGACATAGACGATGCCGGCGCCGCGCTCGGCCCGGCAGATCTCGACCGCTCGCTGCACCTTCTGCTCGCGGTCCTGGAGGGCATGGGCCTCGTAGAACAGATTGGCCCGGAAGACACTGGTCCGGATTTCGGCTAGTTCCCGGCCAAACCCTTCCTTGATCCCGGCCGCCATCCGTGTCGTGGCGGTGGCCGTGATTGCCAGCAGGGGCGGGTTGTCCAACTCGCGCAGGGCGAACGGGATCGTGAGGTAGTCGGGCCGGAAATCGTGGCCCCAGAGGCTGATGCAGTGCGCCTCATCGACGACCACGAGCGAGGTGCCGGCGGCACGCAACGCCGTCAGGAACGAATACTGGCGCAGGCGCTCCGGAGCGGCGTAGATCATCTTGTACTCACCGGCCGCGAGGCCGTGCGAGACTCGGCGTTGCTCGTCGGCGGGTTGCGAGCTGTTGAGCAGCGCGGTCCTGGCTTGGATCGCCGGCGGCAGCGAGTCGAACTGGTCCTTCATCAGGGCGATCAAGGGCGAAAGGACGAGCGTGATGCCCTCCCGCACCATGGCCGGGATCTGAAAGGTTAGCGATTTGCCGGCGCCGGTGGGCATGATGGCGAGGGTGTCGCGGCCGGCCATGACATTGGCGATGACGGCCGCCTGTCCCGCCCGGAGCCGCTCGTACCCGAAGTCCCGCCGCAAGATGTCGATCACGCGGGGATCAACCGGGATCTCGGTCGTGGATTCCGTGATTGGCTCCAGGGCCGCTTCGATCGCGCGGTCAGCCCCCCCGCCCCCAATCTTGGGGGAGTGCGCGCTTGTCCATGCGGGATTGGCGGGTATCCCCTCGGCGCGGGGGACGATCGGCGGTCCCGGCCGCTCCGAGCGGCCGAGCGCGGCGTCGACCTCGGCCGCGAGCCGGTGTGTTCGCTCCGCCTCCAACCGCAGGGCCCGATGCCGGAGCGTGGTTGCGGCCGACGGTTGATCGAGCCAATCCATGAGGGTCGCGATGGTCAGCAATTGACCGGCGCCGAGCGGCTCGTCGCGGCCGGTCATGCGGTCGATGAGCGCGATGGCCCGCGCCCGGTCGTGGGCGAGGATGGCCAGCCGGCAAAGGCCGGCCAGGGCACCGACGTTGTCCGGCACCAGGCCGAGGATCGCGTCGTAGTGCCCGCGGGCAGCCGGGATATCCGCCGCCGCCTTGGCGATATCGCCGGCAAATTGGCGGGCGGTGATCGAATCGGGATGGCGGTCGAGCTGGCGAGTGGCGATTGCCCCGGCGGCGGCGAGGTCGCCGCGCTCGAGCTGGCAGCGGCCGACGGCGATCCAGGCGCTGAGCGTGTCTTTCTGCTCGGCAATATCGGTCAGGATGCGCACCGCCTCGTCCGGGTTGCCAACCGCCAGGGCGAGCGCCGCCTGCTCCTGGGCCAATTGTTGCGACTCGCTTCTGGCGGCCGTCAGCTCCAATAGGGCGTGGGCGGTTTCATACTCGCCGTTGGCGCGATACCACGCCGCCAGCGACAACAGCAGCTTGACGGTCAGGGTGCCCGCTTCCGCCAGATTGAGCGATGGACCGAGCGGCGGTGACGATTGATTCGTTTGGGGTTGTGGTGGAAGATCAGCCAACGAGACGACTCCGGTGCAGCACGCGACGGATGCGGTTCAAGTCTAGTCGATTCCGCGCTCTCGATCATCTGTTCGCCACCGAACGAACCGGCGATTCACGAGCGGGCCCAAGTCGCGTGATCGGCCGCGGCGTTGACCCGCGTCCAGCCAGCCGGGGAGAAGGGATCACCATGCGGTTCACCCGCTTACTGTCGACGATCGACGCCCACGCCGCCGGCGAGCCGCTGCGGATCATCACGGCGGGGGTGCCGCCGTTGCCGGGGGCGACGATCCTGGACCGGCGCCGCTATCTGGCCGCCCATCACGACGATCTGCGCCGGCTCTTGC
Source organism: Chloroflexota bacterium (assembly GCA_030859715.1). Lineage (GTDB taxonomy): Bacteria > Chloroflexota > Chloroflexia > Thermomicrobiales > UBA6265 > JACCYK01. The sequence goes on along the minus strand of JALZJP010000178.1, from coordinate 47,353 downwards.
TGTTCGAGCCGCGCGGCCATGCCGACATGTACGGCGCCATCCTGACGCCGCCGGTCAGCCCGGAGGCCGATTATGGCGTCATCTTTCTGACCAACGAGGGCTACAGCACGATGTGCGGGCATGGCGTGGTGGCGCTGACCACGGTGCTCCTCGAAACGGGGATGCTGCCGCGGCGGGAGCCGGTGACGACCGTTACCTACGACTCCCCGGCCGGCCTCATCCGAGCCCGGGCCACGCTCGAAGGCGATCAGGTGGTCGGAGTGGCGTTTCAGAACGTCCCGGCCTTCCGATACGGATCAAAGGTCGCGATCGAGGTCTCCGCCGGGCCGGTCGAGGTCGATATCGCCTACGGCGGCGCCTTCTACGCGCTGGTCGAGGCGGCCGCGCTCGGCGTCGACGTCCAGCCCGACCAGGTGCCGCTCCTGACCAAGCTCGGGATGGAAGTCAAACGCGCGGTCAACGCGCGGCTCGATGTTCGTCACCCTGTGGAGCCGGAGCTGGTCGGCATCTACGGCACGATCATCTCGGCCCCGCCGGGGGGCGAGCCCGCCGACGGGCGCAACATCACCGTCTACGCCGAGGGCGCGGTCGACCGCTCGCCATGCGGGACCGGGACTTCGGCCAAGCTGGCCAACCTCCACGCGACGGGCCGGATCGGCCTGGACCAGCCCTACGTGCATGAAAGCGTGATCGGCACCACCTTTACCGGCCGGGTGTTGGCGGAGACGGTCGTGGGCGAGCTGCCGGCGGTGCATACCGAGATCAGCGGCCGCGGCTTCATCACTGGGTTTCATCAATTCGTGGTGGCGGCTGGCGATCCGACGGGTGATGGGTTCCTGGTGCGGTGATTGCTCGGCAGATTCCTTAGGCGCATGTCCTATGTCGAGCTTGGGAGCCGGTGACCGAGCGCGGGGCCGAACCCCCGCGCTGAGATTACAAGACCCAGAGGGTATCCCGGCTAGAAGCCGGCTCTATCCCATGGGCATGTGTGGAGCGGAGAGGTGTCTTGGGCACGAGCTGATTGGATAGCGTTGTGAACGGGGCGTGGTCAGATAGAGCGGAGGTGCCGAACCTAGGGGGAGCCAGCTTTCAGCCGGGTTCGTGTCTTGAGCGCGGGGGTTCAGCCCCGCGCTTGGCTAGCAAGCACCGCCGATCGGGGAGTGGCGGGGAACGCGCCGGATTTCGGCAGGACGATGGTGAACATGCTGCCTTCGCCGGGCTCACTTTCGACGGCGATGGCGCCGCCCATTTGCTCGATCATCCGTTTGGCGATGGCTAGGCCGAGGCCGGCGCCGCCGTGGCTCCGGTTCCGGGAGCGCTCGCCCCGGTAGAAGCGGTCGAAAATGTGCGGCAAGTCGTCGGCCGAGATGCCGAAGCCGGTGTCCTGGACCGAGACTATGACCCGCTCACCGTCCGGCCGGGCGGTGACCAGGACGATGCCGCCCTCTGGCGTGTGCCGGATCGCGTTGCGAATCAGATTTTGCACCACCTGCACCAACCGGGCCCGGTCGCCGCGGCAGGTCAGGTCGCCGGGGGCGACATCGGCCCGCATCAAGATGCCGGTTTCGCGGCGGGCTGGCTCGATCAACGACTCGGTCGCCTCGCGCACGGCGCCGCCGACGTCATACGGCTCGCGTTCGAGCGTGACCGCCTGGCCATCGAGCCGGGCGAGTTGGAAAAGATCATCGACCAGCGCCTCGAGGCGGTCCGCCTCCCGCAGCGCGATCCGGATGTACTCTTCGGCTTGCTCCGGCTCGGTCGCCAGCGATTCGAGATGGGCCCGGACCAGGGCCACCGGCGTCCGCAGCTCATGCGAGACGTTCGCCACCAGCTCTTGGTTTGCCGCGAGGAGCGTTTCGGCTCGCGCCCTGGCCGCGGCTTCGCGCGCGATCGAGGCTTGCAGTCGTTCGGCCATCTCGTTGAACCGGTGGCCGAGGGCGGCGATCTCGTCTTCGCCCTCCGGCTGGACGCGGACATCGAGCCGCTGGTCGGCGATGGCGTCGGCGGCGCCGGTCAGCGCGGTCACCGGCCGCGAGATTGCCCGCGCCCGGCGAAAGCCGATGATGACGCCGATGGGGATCGCGGGGAGCCCGATCAGCAAGGCCATCAACAGGGCGAGCTGACCGACATTGGTGAGCGTCAGCGCGACAAAGCCCCAGCCGGAGGGCAACGATTGGGCGGACTTGTCGACCACGACGGCGGCGACGACCTCGCCCGTGTCGTTGCGTAGCGGATAGGAGCCGCTGATCGAGGAGATGGCCTCCACGATGCGCGTATTGTCGAGCACGGAGGTCGAGCCGTCGAGCGCGCTCTGGGCCACCCCCAGGGCGGCGGGACCGATGAGGAGGGCTTCCTTGCCGGTCAGCATCGGGGCGCTGGAGGCCAGGATCTTCATGTCATGGCCGACGATCGAGATCGAGCTGATGTTGGCCAGGCGCTTGCCGACGATGTTCGTGAAGTTAATGTCGTTGGTCAACACATTGGGGCCGAACTCGCCGGTCGCCATCGCCGCCAGCAAGGTGGAGAGCCGCGCTTGCACGTCGACGCCGGGGACCGCCGTCATCCAGGCACGATCGCCTTGCTCGGTCGAGGGCAGGGGGCCGAAGCGCTGATCTTGGGGCCCGATCAAGACCAGCTGATCGACCAGCCCGAGCTCCGTCAGTCCTTCGGCCACCCAGGCCGCTTCGACCGCGGGTTCTTGTTGCATCGGCCGTTGAATGAGCGCGTACGACACCGACACGACCGCGCTGATGAGACTGGTGGCGGCGATGCTGAGCAGGATGGTGCCGATGTGGGAGCCGGCGAGGCGCCAGCGCAGGCTGTGCCGGGTCCGCTCGCGATACCGCCGGATGGCGGGCAACACCAGGAAATAGCGCAGACGCCGGTGCCGCGTGTCCGCCCGCCGCGCGTCCGCTTCGGGGGAATGGTTGGCGTGGTCGGCGACCCGGGCCATGGCGACGCTCCCGCTCCTACGCCGGCCGCTGAGCGGCGGCGGGCTGCGCTTGCAGCTTGTAGCCAATGCCCCAGACGGTGCGGATCAGGCCGGCGTCGTCCCCTAGTTTTTTCCGGAGTCGCTGGACATGCGTATCGACGGTGCGGTCGGTGACCTCGTACTCGTTCGACCAGATCCGCTCCAGCAAGTAATCGCGGCTGAAGGCCCGGCCCGGGTTGCTGGCGAAGAGGACCAGCAAGTCGAACTCTTTCGGGGTCAGATCGAGCTCGGCGTCGTTGATCAGCGCGGTCCGCATATCGGGGCTGACCGAGATCGGACCGACCGTGATCATGTCCGTGTCGAACGGTGACGGCTCGCTCTCACCGATGGGCAGGCCGCGGCTATCGAGCTCGACCCGGCGCAGCAGGGCGCGGACCCGGGCCACCAGCTCACGCATGCGGAATGGTTTGGTCAAGTAGTCGTCGGCCCCGACCTCGAGGCCGAGGATGATATCGGCCTCCTCGACGCGGGCGGTCAGCATCAAGATCGGCACCAGGTATTGCTCCCGGAGCTTGCGGCAGACGGTAATGCCATCGAGACCCGGCAGCATCCAATCCAGGACGACGAGATCGGGCTTGGCGGCGGCGACCGCGATCAGCGCGTCGGGCCCATCAAACGCCTGCATCGCCTCATGTCCCTCCTGGCGGAGGTGGCGGGCGACGAGGTCGTTGAGATCGCGTTCGTCTTCGACAACCAAGATTCTCGCCATGCGTATCGTCTGCCCCGTGACATCTCGAACCGCGGCCGCGGCGAGCAAAGGTGTGGCCGCCAACGTCCCTTAACATAACGTAAGCCGGGTCGTCCGCGCGACCCGGCCCACGCCGAGGAGGGGGAATGCTGGACCGAAACGGCAGGGAGCCAATCTCGTCAGGCAGCGTGGCCTCCGGTCCATCGAGCTTGCGGCGCCGGGCCCGCGGTCGGTCAAACATGCTGGCGGATGACCGCATCGAACCGTCATGGAGGAGCAGTGTCGCGAGTGATGACGGCCCGCTCTGCCCGGCGTCGAAACTCTGTCCGTAGACTAGGCGGCAGGTGTTACCGGAGTTGTGCTCCGCTGTCACGAAATTGTCACGTATTCTTGACTGGATCGTGGTATACAGCAGGGGCAACGCCATCGTCAGGCGAGGGCGATAGGGATCACACGATGCGTGGCGCCGGTAGCTCTTACGACCACCATGCGGATGCGATGCCAAATGCCGGAGCGTGGCTCGATGTCATCCCATCCTGAATCGGCGCGGCCGGGGGCATTCCCGGCGGTGGCGTGGCCGTCGCGGTTGGGGATTAGCGGCGGTCCAATGCTGGCCTTCCGCGGCTTGGTGGTCGCGTGTCAGGCGGCGACGATTTGGGTCACCTGGCCGCTCTGGGAAGTGCATGCGGTGCCGCCGATGCTGCCGGCGCTGCCCCTCCCCGCGGTCGCCCTGGGCGTCCCGCTGATCGCTTCCTTGCTCCTGATCCTGATCGTGCCGTTGCCGGGCATCGCGATCCACACGCTACTCCTGACCTACGCGGTGCTGATCGACCAGACCCGGTTGCAGCCGGAGGTCGTCTCGCTGGTCCTCCTCCTCTGGGGGACGTTGCCCAGCACGACCGCGAAGGCGTTCGGCCGTGCCCATTTGGTCTCCCTCTGGCTCTTCGCGGGGTTCCACAAGCTGCTGAGCCCGGGTTTCATGGATGGGACCGCGCGGTGGATCATGACCGGCTTCCCGATTGATTTGCCGCCCTGGATGTATGCCAATGCCGGCTACCTGATCGCCAGCGCCGAGCTCGGCACCGGGCTGCTGGCGATCTTCCCGCGGACGCGCAAGCTAGCGGCCGTTGCCGCTTTTGGGTTGCACGCCGGCATTCTCTTTGTCCTCTCACCGTTCGGTCACGATTGGAACGAATCGATTTGGCCCTGGAACGTGGCCCTGGCCTTTGCCGGCTTCGCCTTGATCGCACCGTGGAAGGAATCGGTCTGGCATAGTCTGGGCGCCTGTCATCGCGTGGCAAAGCCGCTCGTCGTGGTCTTGGCGATTGCGCCGATCGGGTTCTACATCGGGATGACCGATGCCTACCTTGCCCACAATCTCTATTCGTCCAACACCGCGAACGCCAGGGTGTTGTGTGCCGCCCGGTGCCAACCGGGCCAGAACCCCGATGCGACCTGGGCGGCCTTCAAGGTGCCGCTGCCGCCCGAGCACCGGCTCTACGAGCAATACTTCGCGGCGACGTGCCGGCCCGGGGATGAGATGCTCATCTCGGACTCCCGCTGGTGGTTCCACTCCCAGGGCCAGGACGAGCGGCGCCTGCCCTGCCCCGCGGCACGGTGAGCGCACTGAGCTTGAGCATCGGCGCGTGATGGTGCACAATGTACGTACTTCCCTGGTTGGCACGGTCGCGCATATCCCCGCCTCGCCGCCGCCGCGTTTGAAAGCACAATTGCCGGGAAACGCTGCCCCGGCTGAAGCGGAGGAATCCCGCGATGACTGCCTGCGCCATTCGATTTCGTCTCGACGGTTCTGGGCCGGCCGCGTTTCTCGTTGAGTGCGAGGGTCAGTTGCGGGTTTACACTCGCGGCGCGCTCGGCGATGCGATGCCGATGAATCGCGTCGCCGCCATCCTGGCCGACCGCGGCTGCCGTTGGCTCCCCGCCGGCGGCGAGCTCGAGCTTGACCTCACGGCCGAGGATCAGGCGATCCGGCACGCGGAGGCGTCGGCCCGGCTGGCGATCGACCCGGCGGCGATCCCGCGCCGGCAACTCGACGTCTCGGGTCCGGCCGCGTAGGACGCCGGGGTGACAACCGGTTGATCGTCATTCGACGCAGGCTTCCGGATGCTGCTGGCAATAGGGCGTCACGCCGCGGAACCGGGTCCGGTTGCGGGCGATCGCCGCGTAGATCGCATCCTGGGCCTGCTGGATGAGCGGCAGCTTGTAGAGCATGATCGGTAACCTGCTGCCGAGGGCCACCGAGAGGGCCAGGTTGATTGCCGCCGCGCCGCGATAGCGGTTGCCGCTCGGCGTGATCGCCCAGGCGGCGGCTTCCGTCTCGGTTTGGCTGAGATTGTGCTCGCTCAGGACGCCGCGGCCCTGAAAGGGGACGATGCGCAGCCGATCATGGTCATCGAACCGCTTGACCAACTCGACGGACCAGGTACAAAAATTGCACGAGCCGTCGAAGATGATCGTGGCGCCCGCTGGTAGACGTCGCATGGATGCTCCGATTTCTCTAGTCGGCCGGGTCCGCCCACATGCCTCGCCGGCCGTTCGCATTCAGCAGAGCGCGAGCCTGAACGGTGAGCTCCGGTGATCGCCAGGCGGTTTCGATTGGCTGCGCATGTCGTTTCATGCGCATGTCGTTTCAACGGCACCATGATCCCGACCTTCGACGTGACCTGCCCAAACAGTACTGTATTCTTCGAAACGATCATAGCCCGGCCAGCGCCAGAATCGACCGCCGAGGAGGTTTGCAGCGAATGGATCATCCCACGTCAAAGGCCGACCTGCTGGAACGGATCAACCGGACCTGGACCTCATTCCGTGACGCCACGTTCGGCGTTGACGATGCTCGGATCACGATCCCCGGGCCGGATGGCTGGTCGGTGAAAGACCAGATCGCCCATATCAGCGCCTGGGAGCGGTCGCTGATGGGGTTGCTGACGAAAGGGTCACGGGCGGCCGCGATGGGTATCGACGAAAGCCTGTACGGGGGACACGATACCGATGCGATCAATGCCGAGGTCTACGCGCTGGCGAAGGACCTTTCGGTGGCGGAGGTCAAGCGGCGGGCCGACGAAACGCACGCCGCGCTGCTGGTCGTGCTTGACGGCCTGACTTGGGACGATCTCAACCAGCCGTATTCGCGCTACCAGGCAGGGGCGCCGGCCGGCGGGCCGGAGGATTATCCGGTCGGAGCTTGGGTCATCGGCAACACCTACGAGCATTACCCGCTGCATCAGGGGTACGTGGAGCAGACCCTGGCCGCGATCAGCTAACGACCGGGGCATCGGCCGGGCGGCGGCCGGAGACGAAGCGGCTGCCGGTCTCGAAGAAGCGCCATTGGCGCTCGGTGCCGCGGGTGATGCCGATCCGGCCGCTGGCCGAGACGGCGGCGGGCGGTGTCCCTGGCTCGAACCAGATGTGACTGCCGGCGACGAGGTCCGTGCCGTGGTCGTCGAGGGTGATGCCGAACGCTTGACAGAGCCGGCCGGGGCCGGCGCAGAGGAGCGGGATCGAGGTCACGCGACGGCGAGCCGCCATCAGCTCGAGGCCGGCGAGCGGTTCCACGGCGCGGATCAAGATGCCGCCCGTCTGGCCATCCGGCTTGGCGACGACGTTGAGCATGGCGTGGATGCCGTACGAGCGGTAGACGTAGGCAAGGCCGGGCGCGCGGGCCATCGCCGCCACCCGCTCGGTCCGCATCCACGACGAATGGGAGGCGGGATCGGTCGGGCCGCAATACGCCTCGGTCTCGACGATCCGGCCCACCGTCCGTCCGGATGCCAAGTCGGAGACGAGCAAGCAGCCAATGAGATCGGTGGCCACCTCGGTCGTGGGCCGGGCGAACCAAGCCCGCTCGAACCGCGACCCGGTGACGACGGCGATCGTCATGCGCCGAGGTCGGCCAGGCGGCGTTCGAGCAACGCGATCTGGTCGATGGCGGTCTCGCGCCGCCTGCGCTGGACCTCGACCACGGGCGGCGGCGCTTTGGCCACGAACGCTTCATTGGCGAGCTGCCGCTCGGCCCGTTCTTGTTCGGCTGCCGCTTCGGCGATTTCTTGGCGCAGCCGGCCGCGCTCGGCGTCCAGGTCGACCAGGCCGGCAAGGGGTAGGATCGCTAGCTCGTCGCCGGAGAGGACCGAGATCGTGCCCCCGGCCGCCGCCGGCTCCGTGGCCCGGATTGTGAGCAGGTCATCGTCGATCCGGGCCAGCCAGCTCAGCTCGCGCCGGGCGCTTTCAAAAGCGGCGGTCCGCGGTCCCGCCACGATCTCGGCCGCGATCCAGCGCCCGGGCTCGACGTTGGCTTCGGTCCGGGCGTTGCGAATCGCCCGCGTCAGTTCGATCAGAGCGCCGAAGTCGGCCTCCGCCGCATCGTCCCGATCGCCCGCTTCCGGCCAGGCGCCGACCATCACGCTGTCGCCGGCGTGGGGGAGCTCTTGCCAGAGCGATTCCGTCACGAACGGCATGAAGGGATGCAGGAGCCGAACGCTTCGCTCCAGGGTATAGGCAAGCGTTTGGGCGACCGCTCGCTGCTCGGCCGGCGTCCCTTTCAGTCGGACCTTTGCCGCTTCGATGTACCAGTCGCACAGCTCCGACCAGACGAAATCGCGCAACTGGCGCCCGGCCTCGCCGTAGAGATGGATGCTGAGCAGGCGGGTCACTTCCGCCGTCACCGCATCGAGCCGGCTCAGGATCCAACGATCGGCCAGCGCCAGGTCGCTGCCGGGCCGGGCCGGGCCGTCCGGGCTCAGCTCGATCTCGGCGGCGGCGATGGGGCGGAGGGCGAACCGGGTCGCGTTCCAGAGCTTGTTGGTGAAGTTACGGGCATCTTCCACCCGCTGCAGGCTCAGCTTCATATCGACGCCGGGCGAGCCCTGGGTGGCGAGGGCAAAGCGCAGCGCATCGGCGCCATAGTCGGCGGTGACTTCGGTCGGGTCGATCACGTTGCCCTTGACTTTGCTCATCCGGGCGCCGTCGAGGTCGCGCACCGTGCCATGGAGGTAGACGGTGTGGAAGGGGGGCTTGCCCATGACCTCGATCCCGAAGAAGACCATCCGGGCCACCCAGAGGAAGATGATGTCGTAGCCGGTCTCCAAGACCGAGCCGGGATAGAAGCGGCGCAGGTCGGCCGTCTCCTCCGGCCAGCCCAGGGTCGAGAACGGCCAGAGGCCGGAGCTGAACCAGGTGTCGAGCACGTCAGGGTCTTGCTCGACCGGACCGCCGCAATTTGGACAGGCGGCGAGCGTCTCTTCCTCGGTCACGATCACCTCGCCGGTGTCGAGGCAGGTCCAGACCGGGATCCGGTGCCCCCACCAGAGCTGGCGGGAGATCGTCCAGTCGTGGATGTTCTCCATCCAGCTCAGATAGGTCGTCTTGAACCGGTCGGGGACGAAGCCAACCTCGCCGTCCTTCACCGCCGCGATGGCGGGCGCCGCCAGGGGCGCCATCTTGACGAACCACTGCTCGCTGATCATCGGCTCGATCACGGCATCGCAGCGGTCACAGTGCCCGACCGCGTGGGTATGCGGCGCCTGGCCGATGAGAAATCCGTCGTCTTGCAAACGGGCGACGACATTCAGCCGGGCCCCGGTCACGGTCTGGCCGGCGAAGGGGCCGGCGTGCTCGTTCATGGTGTCGTCGAAGCCCATCACGGTGATGAACGGCAGGTTGTGGCGGCGGCCGATCTCAAAGTCGTTCGGGTCGTGGGCCGGGGTCACCTTGACCGCGCCGCTGCCGAAGGCGGGATCGACCGCCTCATCGGCGACAATCGGGATCAGGCGATCCATGATCGGCAGCCGGACGAACTGGCCGATGAGATGCGCGTAGCGGTCATCTTCGGGATGGACGGCGACCGCGGTATCGCCCAGCATCGTTTCCGGCCGGGTGGTAGCCACGGTGATCGTTTCGCCGGTGACGGAGCCGGCGATCGGGTAGACCAAGGTCCAGAGAAAGCCGGCCTCGTCGCGGTGGACCACCTCGAGGTCGGAGAGGGCGGTCCGGCAGCGCGGGCACCAGGAGATGAGGCGCTCACCCCGGTAGATGAGCCCCTGGTCGTAGAGTCGCTTGAAGACTATGCGCACCGCCCGCGAGGGGCCGGGGTCCATGGTGAAGGTGAAGCGGGACCAGTCGCAGGAGGCGCCGAGGATCTTCATCTGCTCGCGGATGCGGCCGCGATAGCGGGTCATGAACTCCCACACCCGCTCGATGAACGCCTCCCGGCCGAGGTCGTGGCGGGTGAGACCCTCGTTTGCCAGCTCCCGTTCGACCACCACCTGGCCGGCGATCCCGGCGTGGTCGGCGCCCGGCAGCCAGAGCGTGGGATCGCCGAGCATCCGGTGCCAGCGGACCATGATGTCTTCGATGGTGACGAACAGGGCGTGGCCGATGTGGAGGCTGCCGGTCACGTTCGGCGGCGGCATGACGACGACGAACGGCCGGCGATCGCGGCGCTCGTTGGGCGCGAAGTAGCCGGCGTCATCCCACTGATCGTAGCGCCCCGCTTCGATCATGACGGGATCGTTGGCTTTGGCCAATCCCACATCGTCCTGGTGGGTGGCGGGCTCCGCGGCCGTCTCGATCATCGTTGTATCTCCAGCGCTCAGATCAAGCCGGGGAACGAAAAAACCGTCCCCGCGCGATTCCGCGCAAGGACGGGTCGCCCCGTGGTACCACCTTGCTTCGGCGGGCCCGAACGGGCCCGCCGCTCTCGTTCGCGCGCTAACGGGCGCCTCCGGATGAGCCTCAGCCGGCCAGATCGCTGGCCCGGTCTCGACTCACCACCTCCTGGGTGACGTTCGGCGCTTGGCGGTCCGGGCGGGGCTCTCAGCCTTGTCCCCCCTTCGCTGTCGGTGCCGGGGCGCCTACTCCTCCCATTCACCGGTGTTCTGACGGGAATTTTCCCCCCGCGCCGCCCGTTCTGTCAACGCGGCGTCTGTAGTATGCTCTGCTACACGTACAGAGGGCCAGAAATTGTGGTGCGTTCGCGGTAGCGGGCCGCCGGGTGCGGGGCGCCGTGGAAACCGATGAGGAGATAGCATGAGCAACGCGAAAAACCTTTCCCGGCGGGCGACCTTGCGTCGCGCCGGCGGTCTGGCCGCCGCCGCGGCGGCACCGAGCCTGATCGCCGTCACGCCCGCCGCCGCTCGGCAGGCGACGCCGGTCGCGAGCGAGACCGGCGCTCCGCTGCCGGCGGCAATCATCGACATCATTGAGCAGCCGAAGTACGGCTTTTCGCGGTGGGGAATCCATGTCGAGGACCAAGTCAGCGGCGAGGCCATCCACGACCAGCGTGGCACCGAGCGGTTCCTGGCGGCCTCGACGACCAAGCTCTTCACGACCGCGGCGGCGTTGCATGCCTACGGCCCCGATTTCCGCTTCGAGACGCCGATCTACCGGCAGGGCGAGGTCGATGCCGAGGGGACGCTGGCGGGCGATCTGATCCTGGTGGCGAGCGGCGACCCGACGCTGGGTGGCCGGACGACGCCGGAAGGCGGCATCGCCTATGTCTCGATCGACCACATCTATGCCAACGCGTTCCCGATCGCCACCTTGACGCTTGAAGATCCCCTGGCCGGGATCGACGACCTGGCCGGGCAGGTCAAGGCATCGGGCATCGACCGGGTCGATGGCGAGATCGTGATCGACGACCGGCTCTTCCCGGCCTTCGCCAAAGACGATTACATCCTGTCGCCCGTCTGGATCAATGACAACCTGATCGATCTCACGATCGTGCCCGGCGCGACGGGTGAGGCGGCGACGCTGGATTGGCGGCCGCAATCCGTCGCCTACGCGGTCAGCTCGACGGTGACGACCGTGGCCGCCGGGCAGCCGCTGACGGTGACGGTCAGCACGCCGGCCGACGGCGTGATCGAGGTCGCCGGCGAGATCCCGGCCGACCAAGCACCGTTACTACGGGTGGTCCAGGTGGAAGACCCGGCGGCGTTCGCCCGCACGGTCCTGATCGAGGCGCTCAACCGGGCCGGGGTGGAGGTCGGCGCCAGCCCGACCGGGCCGAACCCGATTGCCCTGCTGCCGGCGCCGGGCAGCTACGCGGCGGCCGATCGGGTGGCGACCCTTGAGTCGCTGCCGTTCGCGGAGAACATCAAGCTCATCAACAAGGTCAGCCATAACCAACACGCCGATTTGCTGGTGCTCCTGCTGGCGCTGAGCGTGGGCGAGACCACGTTCGATGTGGGAATGGACCAGATCCGAATCTTCTTGGAGGGGATCGGGCTCGATCCAACGCTCGTCTCACTGAGCGACGGTCGGGGCAACGAGTACACCGACCTCTTTAGCCCGCGCACGGTGTCTGAGCTGCTGCGCCTGATGACGGGCCGTGATGATTTCGCCGCCTACTTCGAATCGCTGCCGATCTTGGGCGTCGACGGCAGCGAAGCGACGACCGTTCCCGCCTCCAGCGCGGTGGCGGGTCAGGCGCGGGCAAAATCCGGGACCACGGTTGCCGGGGATCTCATGAACAACCGGCCGCTGGTGATGACGCGGGCGCTGGCCGGCTACATGACGGCGCGGAGTGGGCGCGAGCTGATCTTCGCGATCTACGTCAACGACGTCCCGATCGCCGCGGTCAGCGACCTGTTCACCCTCATCACCGAGCAAGGGACGATCGCCGAGATCATCTTCGAGCAGAATTGACCCGGCAGCCGAACGGCCCCTCGGGCGCTTCGACCGTGACCAGAAGGATCGTTCCCCTACCGGGCGGACGTCATCTCGGGTGATTCGCTGAACACTCGCTCTTGATCCGCCGGCCGCGCCACTGGCGCCGGGTCGTCGTCCCGGCTGACGGTGGGGGTCGCTGTCAGCCCGCGACGGCGGGAGCGGATCAGGGTGACGAGGCCGATCCCCGCCAGGATCACCACCGTCACCACGATCAAGGTGCCGAGATGCTCCGGGGCGCGGTCGCCCAGGAAGGCGTAGAGGACGATCTGGGGCAGGCTGCCGATGCCGGTGGCGAGCAGGAAGGGGCCGATCCCGATCCGGGTCAAGCCGGAGGCGTAGGAGACCGCATCGAAGCCGGGACCGGGGATCATCCGCAGGCCGATGATGCCAAGCATGCCCCACCGCGCGAACCAGCGATCGGCAATGGTCAGCGCCTGCTTGCTGACGAGACGCTCAACCAGCGTCCTGCCGACCGCGCGCGCCAGGCCGAAGCAGACGAGCGAGGCCAGAAGCTGCCCCAGGAGGCTGATCAGCGCCCCGTTGATCGTGCCGAAGGCCAGGCCGTTGGCGAACATGATAAGCGAGGCGGGGATCGGAGCGACCAGCGCTTGCAGAACCATCAACAGCAGGGAGACAACCGGCGCCCACATCCCGTGGCCGAGGATGTAGTCGCGGATGCCGGCGATGTTGCCGGCGATCATCAGGGAAACGACGGCGTTGACCTCGGCCCGGACCCCGCCGGCGAGCAGATAGAGCAGGCCCAGCGCCGCGAGCAGCGCGATCGTCAGCGTCAATGAGAGGTAGCGGAGCGGCCAGGGGGGAGAGACGGACGTCATCCGAACACCTCGGCAGCGATGCTGGCCTGCTGGCAGGACAGGGTTGGCGGCCGTCGCGGACATTCCGGGACGGCGGTAGAGCGCACTACGTCGTTATCGAATCGTACTGGCAGCATCGGATGGCGGTCCAGGTGTACGTCCGGCCGATTCCGCGGCTCGTTTCTGACGCCAGGCCTTGAGCAAGGCGACGCCACCGACCACGATCGCGACCACGACCGTCAGCCCGAGCAGCCACCAGACATATTCGGTCGCGTTCTCGCCGAGGAATGAATAGAGCAGCAACTGCGGCCCGCTTCCCGCCAGCGTCACCAACATGAACGCCCGGAATGTCATCTTTGTCAGACCCGCGGCATAGGAAATGGCGTCGAAGCCGATGCCGGGGACGAGCCGGGTGACGAACAAGCCGATCAACCCCCAACGGGCAAACCAGCCATCGGCCGATTCCAGCCCGAACTTGCCGATCAGGGCCTGCACGACGTTGCGGCCCAGGGCGCGGCCGATGCCGAAGCAGATGGCGGCGGCCAACATCTGCGAGAAGAGGCTCAGCAACCAGCCGGGGATCGTGCCAAAGGCCATCCCGTTGGCGAACACCACCAGAAAGGCCGGGATCGGGGCGATGATCGATTGCAAGACCATCAGCCCGACCGAGATCACGGGGGCCCACACCCCGAACGACAGGATGTAGTCGCGTAGGGCGTCGACGTCGTTGCGGGCGGCGATGCCGCCCAGCCGTTCGATCTCGGCCCGGAAGGCCGGGATCGTGAAATAGGCGATGACCCCGGCCGCCAAGACGACCAGGATGATGGCGATCTGGGTCCGCCGCACTGTTTGTTCGGTGAGTTGGAAGCGCTGGCGGTCGGTTGGCTCGGTCATGGTGATATCCAGCATCGAAGGTCTCATGGCTCCACCGGTCTCCCGGATTGGTTCGTTCGCAAGCGTAACGCGATCGCCGGAGCGGCGTGTGAACGAAACGGATCGCTCGCCGGCAATGATCGGTGGTCGAGCGCCGCGGACGCATGCGGGCTGTCCCCCAATCGTGAACGGGAGATAGCCCCGCCGGGTCGGGCTACTCGACCTCCCGGAGCATCTTCTCCACCGCCGCCACCCGCGTGCTGATCGCCGTCAGCTCGGCGGAGATGCGGGCGGTGTCGGCGGCGATGGTTTCTTGGGCGGCGGCGGCGCGTTCGGCTAGTTCGCGGAACGCCTGGTCCCGCGCGATCTCCGCTTGGGTCGTCATCCGGGTTTGCATGGTCTTAAAGATCTGCCACAGGACGATCCCCGCCAGGACCAGGATCAGCGCGATGCCGGCGACGCCCATGATGACCGAGCCCCAGGCCAAGGCCCCGGGGCCTGGGTCGGTCTGCACGGCAATCATGCCTGGCATCGACATCCACTCAATCGTTATCGAATCTCCTTCACGGTGTTATCACGGGCGAACCGGGATCGGTCATGGCGCGTTGTCCGGTCCCGGCTCCGGGGTCAAGGTTCGCGCTGCTTCGGCAATGAGGCCGGGGGTGAGCTGGATCGCGAACGGCGTCACGGCAAAGAATTTCATGGCTTTTCCATCCTCCGAAAGCTCTAGCGTGCCGGCCACCAGGTTGGCCGCTTCGAGCCGTTGCAAGTGCATATGAAGCAAGGGCCGGCTGATGCCGATGTCGCGGGCCAGTTGGCTCACGTAGTTCCGGCCGCCGGCCAGGGAGGCGATGATGCGGAGCCGGTGTGGATTGGCCAGCGCGGCAAGCGCCCGCACCAGGGCATCGCCAGAAATCATCCGCTCGTCGATGTCACCCATCTCCTTCATATGTCAGAAAAATATTACATATGAGAGAAGCAGTTGTCAATGCGGAGCGGCCGCTGACTCCAGGGTCGGTCGTGACGAGCGCCGGGACACTCGATCGCGGGCGCTCCATCCGCTGTCCAAGCGCGACGCGGCCGGCTCGATTTCACGTTGGCATCACGGCAGCCTAATCTCCCGCTTACCTTTACCGCGTACTGTGCAATGAGCGTTTCACCTTTCCGTGGGACCGGAGGCGGTGCCGGGACCACAACTCGAATGTTGGCCGCGGGAGCGGCCAACCGTCGCGGTTGCCCCACGTGCTGGATGTGAAGAGCGCGGTCATCGACACGCCGATCCTCGACGGTCGGGCGCGGGCGATGATCGGTGACTTTCGGCCACGTTTTGGAGGTACTAATGCGTCGCCCGCCGTGGATTGGATTGCTCTGGTTTGTCACCGCCAGTCTCGCGATGATCGCGACCCCGCTGGCCGAGGCCGTCGCCCCCGCCCCAGGACACCGCCAGGCGGCAGCGGTGATGCAAACCGGAAACCGGGTCGCCGGCACCGCCGCCGAGGACCGCTACATCGTGACGATGCGCGAGGAGGCCGGGGTCAGCCGCGTCATCGGCGACCTGCGGCGAAGTCTCGATCTCGAAATCGATCTTGAATATGAGCATGCGCTGCGCGGATTCGCCGCCAAGCTAACGCCGGCCCAAGTCAAGGAGTTGGAGGCAAACCCATGGGTGCTCATGGTGGAGCCGGATATCTGGCTCGAAGGGCATGATGTGTCGCTGCCGACCGGGGTCGACCGGATTGGAGCCGACAGCACGGCCAACGGCCTGCCGCCGACCCGGGCCGGCCGTCCCGTCGCCGTCCTCGACTCGGGCATCGCGAACCATCCTGACCTGAAGGTCGCCGGCGGCTATAACTGCACGAGTCGCGATCGCGGGGACTTCGGCGATCGCAACGGCCATGGCACCCACGTCGCCGGCACCATCGGGGCGCGGGGCGGGGTTGCCGGCGTCGCCCCGGGGACGCCGATTTGGGGGATCAAGGTGCTCGATGACAGCAACCGGGGGTTGCTGAGCTGGATCATTTGCGGTCTCGATTGGACAACGGCGAACCAGCGCAAGCACGGTATTGTCGCCATCAACATGAGCCTCGGCGGGCCGGACCACCGGCGGGAAAGCGCCTCCGCCTGCGGCAGCTCCGGCTTTCATTCGGCGATTTGCAATACCCGCTCGGCGGGGATCGCCATTGTGGTGTCGGCTGGAAACGAGGACAAGAACGCGGCCGGCTACACGCCCGCCAAGTTCAGCCAAGTCATCACCGTGGCCGCGATGAGCGACACCGACGGTTGCGCCGGGGGCCGCGGTCCCAATAGCTCCTGGGGCAGCCGGGACAAAGACGACCGCAAATGGATTCGGAGCAATTTTGGCGAGGCCGTGGATGTGATCGCCCCCGGCGTCGACATTCGGTCGACGGTGCCCGGCGGCTATGACGTTTACAGCGGCACCAGCATGGCCGCGCCGCACGTCACCGGCGCCATCGCGCTTGGCTGGGATCCCAGGCACGGACCGCGTGAGCGCGGCATCCCGGGCTTTGGGTCCGATGCCGGCCTGGTCCAGCTCAGCGAGAACGTCGCCTGTCTCGGCGAGGCCCCGCCGCTGCCGGGCGCGGACCGGCCGGGGCGGGACGAGGCGAGCCCCAAGCTCAGCCTCGAGACGAAGCGAGCGCGGCCGGGCGACACGATCGCGATTCGCGTTCGCGGCTACGAGGCGGCGGATCAGATCAGAATCCGGTTGAACGGGAAGCGCGCTGGCGGCGTCGCCGCCAGCGAGCGTGGCTCCGGCAAGGGCCGGATCCGCGTTCCGAATACCCTCAAACCGGGCACTTACGCGGTGCGGGCGAACGGGGCGGCGGGCGGGTCGGATGCGGTCCGGTTGCGCGTCCGTGACTGACGCTCGGCACGAGGCGACGTAGCCTGGATCACCAAGCGGCGAACCGACTCCCGGTTGGGGCGACTCCTCACGCGATTCGTGTTCCGAGGGGGTGTACGTCCACCCCGCGGCGTGGTACAATCCCCTCTTGCGATCGTTTGTTCGGGTTGCGCCTTTGTCACAGGTACTGCCCGTCAGCCGCGAGGTGGCCCACCCTATGCCCCAACATGACCGGATCCGTGTCCGCGGCGCCCGTGAGCATAACCTCAAGAACATCGACGTCGATATCCCACGCGACAAGTTGGTGGTCTTAACGGGACTGTCCGGCTCCGGCAAGTCGTCGCTTGCCTTCGACACCATCTTCGCCGAGGGGCAGCGCCGCTACGTGGAATCGCTCTCCGCCTATGCCCGGCAGTTCCTCGGCCAGATGGAAAAGCCGGACATCGACCACATCGACGGCCTGTCGCCGGCCATCTCGATTGACCAGAAGGGCACCAGTCGCAACCCCCGCTCCACGGTGGGCACGGTGACCGAGATCTACGACTACCTGCGGTTGCTGTACGCCCGGATCGGGCGCCCCCATTGCCCCGTCTGCGGCCGCCCGATCGTGGCGCAGTCGGTGCAGCAGATGGCGGAGCAGGTGCTGAGCCTGCCGGAGGGGACGCGCCTGATGATCCTGGCGCCGGTCATCCGCGACCGGAAGGGGGAGCACAAGGGCGTGTTCGAGGAGATCCGCCGCCAGGGCTTCGTCCGGGTGCGGGTCGATGACGCGGTCATCGACATCGACGAAGCGGTCAATCTCGATCTCGCCAAGTACAAGAAGCACACGATCGAGGTGGTGGTCGACCGCTTGGTGATCCGGCACGACGCGGGGACGACCGCCGCCGATCATCCGGATCGGGTGCGGGTGATCGAATCGTTCGAGTCGGCGCTAAAGATCGCGAGCGGGATCGCCGGGGTGCAGGTCATCGACGGCGAGCTGTTGACCTTCTCCGAGCGGTTTTCCTGCCCGGTCCATGGCGTGGTCGGCTTGACCGAGATCGAGCCCCGGAACTTTTCGTTCAACTCCCCCCACGGCGCCTGCCCGACCTGCACTGGGCTCGGCACCACCCGCGAGTTCGATCCCGATCTGGTGCTGCCGAACCGGGGGTTGACGATCGGGCAAGGGGCGATCGTGCCCTGGGTCCGGGCGGGGACGGATGGCACCGCCTGGTACACGGCGTTGCTCGACGCCGTGGCCGAGCGGCACGCCATCCCGCTCGATGTGCCGGTGCGTGACCTGTCGCCGGCCGCGATCGCGACCCTGTTGCAGGGGGCGCCCGATGCGCCGGTGACGGTTCGCTACAAATCCAAGAATGGCCGGATGCGCTCGTACGATGTCGTCTACGAGGGCGTCATCCCGAATTTGAAGCGACGGTACGACACCACCAGCTCCGACTGGGTCAAGGAGGAGCTGGAGCGGTACATGGCGGAACGCCCCTGCCCGACCTGCCACGGCGCCCGGCTGAAACCGGAAGTCCTGGCCATCACGGTCCATGGGCGGTCGATCGTCGAGGTGACCCGGATGGCGGTGCGAACGGCCCAGGATTGGTTCGCCGAAATGGCGCGCGAGCCGGGGAGCGACGAGGAGGCGGTGCTGACCGACCGCGAATTGCTCATCGCCAGCCAGATCTTCAAGGAGATCCGGGAGCGGCTCGGGTTCCTGGTCGATGTCGGCCTCGACTACCTGACGCTCGACCGGTCGGCCAAATCTCTTTCCGGGGGCGAGGCGCAACGGATCCGGCTGGCGACCCAGATTGGCTCGTCCCTGATGGGGGTGCTCTACATCCTCGACGAGCCGAGCATTGGGCTCCATCAGCGGGACAACGCCCGGCTGATCAAGACCCTGCACCGGCTGCGCGACATCGGGAACACCCTGATCGTGGTCGAGCATGACGAGGACACGATGCGGGCCGCCGACTGGATCATCGACATCGGGCCCGGCGCCGGCGCCCATGGCGGTTACGTGGTGGCGGAAGGCACAATGGACGACATCGCCGCCGCCGCCGATTCGATCACCGGCCAGTATCTCAGCGGCCGGCGCTCGATCCCACTGCCGGAGCGGCGGCGGCCGGGGAACGGCAAGGCGCTGCATCTGCGGGGCGCGACCGAGAACAACCTGCAAGACGTCAGTGTCCGGTTTCCGCTGGGAACGTTTATCTGCACCACGGGCGTCTCCGGCTCCGGTAAAAGCTCGTTGATCTCGGACACCCTCTACCCGATCCTGGCGAACGAGCTGAACCATGCCCGGCGCCGGCCGGGGGCGCACACGGGCCTGGACGGGGTCCATCATCTCGACAAGGTGATCGAGATCGACCAGAGCCCGATCGGGCGCACGCCGCGGTCCAACCCGGCGACCTACACCGGCCTCTTCACCCCGATCCGTGAGCTGTTCGCCTCGATGACGGAAGCGAAGGCGCGGGGCTACCTGCCCGGCCGCTTCTCCTTCAATGTCAAGGGCGGCCGCTGCGAGGCGTGCAAGGGGGAGGGGATCATCCAGATCGAGATGAACTTCCTGCCGGATGTCTTCGTGCCCTGCGAGGTTTGTCACGGCAAGCGTTACAACCGGGAGGCGCTGGAGATCCTGTACAAGGGCAAGTCGATCGCGGACGTGCTCGACATGACGGTGCAGGAGGGGTTGGACTTCTTCCAGAACGTGCCGCCGGTCAAGAACAAGCTGCAAACCTTGTTCGATGTCGGCCTGGGCTACATCCACCTCGGGCAGCCGGCGACCCAGCTCTCGGGCGGCGAGGCGCAACGGATCAAGCTGGCCAGCGAGCTGTCGCGGCGGGCGACCGGCCGCACCATGTACATCCTCGACGAGCCGACGACCGGCCTGCATTTCGCCGACATCGAGAAGCTGCTCGGCATCCTCCACCGGCTGGTCGACACCGGCAACACCGTGATCGTGATCGAGCACAACCTCGACGTGGTGAAATCCGCCGACTGGATCATCGACCTGGGACCGGAGGGTGGCAACGGCGGCGGCCGGATCGTGGCCGAGGGCACCCCCGAAGATGTCGCCAACACCCCCGCGTCGTACACCGGCGATTTCTTGCGACCGGCGTTGGGAGTAGCCTCGCTGGCGGCGGATTGATTGCTTGCTTGTCGATCATCGCGGAATGAGAACGGCCCTCACCCCAACCCCTCTCCCAATTCTGGGAGAGGGGCTTTTTGTTGGCGGCTATGGAGTGACTGCTTTGTCGATATGGTCGTCGAACCAGGCGACGATGCGGCGGAGGTAGTCTTCGCGGTGGGCGGGCGGGCCGTAGGTGAGGAAGAGGTGGGAGGCGCCGGGGTAGCGGACCAGCTCGGTCTCGACTCCCTGCTTGAGCAGCGCGATATAGAGCTGTTCGCCCTGGCTGATCGGGCAGCGCTGGTCGGCTTCGCCGTGCGGGATCAGGGTCGGCGTTTTGGCGTTTTGGATGAAGTTCGAAGGGGAGCGGTTGGCCGGCCAAGCGTCGATCTTGCCGGGAGGGCCGCCCCATTGGAGGTCGCCGAAGATGTGGCCGATGTCGCTGGTGCCGTAGAACGATTCGAGATCGAACACGGGAGCGCCGCAGACCGCGGCCTTGAACCTGTCGGTCTGGCCGATGATCCAGGAGGTCATGTAGCCGCCATAGCTGAAGCCATAGACCCCGAGGCGATCGGGGTCGACATAGGGCCGCACCAGCGCCGTATCGACGACGGCCATCAGGTCTTGGTAATCTTCGCCGCCCCAGTCGTTTGTCACCCGCGTCGTGAACTCGCGGCCGTAGGAGCCGGAGCCCCGCGGATTGCTGAAGACGACGATGTAACCGGCGCTGGCGAGCGCCTGTTGGACGCCACTGAACCCGTGGCCATACCAGCCGTTGGGGCCGCCGTGGATGTCGAGCACCAGCGGATACGTCTTGTCGGGGTCGAACTCGGGCGGGAAAAGCATCCAGGCGTCGATCGTGTAGGGATCGCGCTGGACCGTGAACCGTTCCCATGGTGCCGGCGGCGACTCGGCCAGCACCGCCTCGTTCGGCGAGAAGATGACGGCGCCGGTCGCCGTTTCGCGGTCGAAGAGATGGATCGCGCCGGACGTCTCCAGGCTGCTGTACCCCTGGACCACGTATCGCATGGCGTCGTCGGTACTGAGGCCGGTCAGCGTCGCTTGATCCGCATGGAGGAGCTGGACATCTCCCGAATCCAGATTGATCGTGTACAACCCGGTGGCGCCGGCCGCCGTTCCGCTAAAGAGCACGGTTCGTGAATCAAGCCAGACCGGTTGCGGCGGTAACACCAGGCCGGGGTAGCCGGAACCGGGACTTGGCCGCAAATCGTCGGTGATCCGGGTTAGCGACTTGGCGGCGACGTCGTAGACGAAGATGTCGTGTTGCCAGGTTCGCTCCGGCTCGGCGGTCAGGACGATCCGGTCGCCGGCGGGGGACCAGGCCCAACTGCCAACGACGCCGTGGACCTCACCGACCGGTTCGACCGCGCCGGTGGCGACGTCGATCAGGATAAGCTGGAGGTGCATCCCGTTGTGGCGGGCGATCCGGGTCGCGATCCGCGAGCCGTCCGGGGACCAGGCCGGCGCGTCATGATCGAGCGGCTCCTCGCTTAGCCGTCGAGATTCCCCGGTGGCGACATCGACCAGATTGACCTGGAGCCGTTCATCACCGAGATAGCCGTCGCCGCGGGTGTCCTGCTTATAGTCGATCCGACGCGTGACGCGGACCCGCGGCGCGTCGTCGGCCGCCGGCGGCGTGCCATCAGGATTGTCCGGGTCAAAAGGTGCGGTGTAGGCAATCGTGGCGCCGTTTGGTGACCAGGCCAGGCCGGAGATCGCTTGGTGGGAGCGGAGCAGCTCGCGGGCTTCGCCGCCATCGGCGGGCATGATGAAGATGCCTTGCCGCTTGTCGCCGGAACGGTCGGAGACAAAGGCGATCTGGCGACCGTCGGGTGACCATCGGGCGCCGGTGTTCAATTTCCCGTTATGGGTCAACTGGCGGCGATTCGTCCCATCGCGGTCGCACATCCAGAGCTGGTGGTTCGCCTTCTTCGTCTCGATGCTGGTAACGCCGTGGCTGTAGATGATGCTGGTGCCGTCCGGCGAGATTTGGGGATCGGCGGCGACGGTGAGATCGTAGACGAGCCGTTCCGGGGTGAGGGACTGGGCCATGCCTTCGGGGTTCCTCCAGGTAATGAGCGACGAGCGTCGCGGCGAGCATTGCCAGGGCAGCATACCGGCAGCCGGCGGCGGGGGCAATGACCCGCGCTCGTCCAGATTGTCGCGACGGTCACTTTGTGACGCGGCTGTCTGGCATCGCGTCATGGTAGCGCGGATAACCGTCGGTTGACGGGGATGGCGACGGTTGCTATAAGCGGGGGCACGAGCATGAGCTGGCGCGCTGGAAGCAAAGGACGGGAGGTCAGCAGATGGACGCACGACTGACACGACGGGCCGCGGTGGCCGGCGTCGTCGTCTCCTCGGTAGCGGCGGCCGGCGTTGGGCCGCGGCTTCGGGCTTTGGCCCAGGATCAGGAGCCGGTGCCGGGCGGCACGTTGCGGCTGGCGATCAGTGAAGAGCCGGACTTCCTCGATCCGGCGCGCACAATCTTGTTGCTGTCCAGTAATTTGCTCAATCACATCCACGATCGTCTGGTCTACATCGACGCGGACGGCTCGCCCCAACCCTGGCTGGCGGAGTCGTGGGAGGTTAGCGAGGATGGACGCACCATTACCTTCCAGATCCGGGAAGGGGTGATGTTCACGGATGGGACGCCGGTCGATGCGGCCGCGATCAAGGCCAACTTCGATCGCCACCTCGACCCCGAGGTGGCCTCGCCGCGATTGGCGAATTTGGGGCCGTTGGAGAGCGCCGAGGCGCCGGATGCGACGACGCTGGTGCTGAACTTCAGCGAGCCCTTCGCACCCATCTTCACCGTGCTATCAGGTCTCTACATTTACTCCCCCACGGCCCAAGAGACCCTCGGCGACGAGTATGGGCGCAACCCGGTGGGGTCCGGGCCGTTCATGCTGTCCGCCTGGGACGCCGGAACCCGGCTGCTCCTGGAGCGGAACCCCGATTACGTGAACCACCGAGCGGACGATAGTAATTCGGGGGCGGCGTATCTGGACGCGATCGAGTTCTTCGTGATCCCCGAGTCGTCAACCCAGACCGCCGCCTTCGAAACCGGCGAGCTCGATCTGCTCAATCCGGAACGCGAAGAGATGGCCCGCGTCGCCGAGTTGCCCGACATCGAAATCGTGTCGCTCGAACAGTCGTTCAATCTCAACTTCATCGAGTTCAGCAACTTCGCTCCCTATAACCTCGAGGCGTTCCGGCGGGCGGTCTCCTACGCGATCAATCGCGAGCAGCTCGTCGATCTCGCCTATTTCGGCAATGCCACCGTTCACCAGTGCCCGATCCCCATCGGCAACGCGGCCTGGGATGAAGCCCTGTGTGCCGAGTATGGCACCAGCTACGACCCCGAGCTGGCGCGGCAGACGCTGGCGGACGCCGGCTGGACCGACGAGGACGGCGATGGCTACGTCGAGATCGACGGCTCCGCCGATCCGGTCGTCCTCTCGACCTATGGCCCGTTCCCGGTCCAAGCGCGATCGGTTGAGCTGATGCAAGGCGACCTCGACGCGGTTGGCATTCGGACCGAGATTCAGGTGCTGGAGACGCCGGCGCTGCTGGCCGGGATCGAGAGCGGCGAGATCGGCATGGACTACATGCGCTGGACCTACTCGGACCAGCTCATCCTCTCGCTGCTGTTCAAGACCCCCGGCTGGACGCAGCAACTGAGCGACGCCGATCTCGATGCCTTGCTGCAAGTCTCGGAGACGACGCTCGACCCCGAGGCGCGGATCGAGGCGACCCGGGCCGCCATGCAATACATCCTGGAGCAAAACTACATCGTCCCGATTAACAGCGACTGGGTGCAGGTGGCGGTCCGCGCCAATGTCCAGAACTATCACTGGGACGCGCTCGCCACCGAACGTCTGATCGATGCCTGGATCGCGGCCGAGTAGGCGCCGGCGACGGAACCGATCTCGCCGACTCGAAGGCCAGGTCGGTTCCGTCGCCACATCCGGCTGACTGGACGTGGTTTCACTAGGAACAAGCGATGGCTGGCTATCTGTTCCGGCGGATTCTGATTACGATCCCGGTTATCTTTGCGATCACCACGCTGGTGTTCCTGATGCGGGCGCTGGTGCCGGGTGATCCGGTGCAGCTGATGTTCTTCGGTCAGATGTCGAGCCCGGCCGTGATGGACGCCATGCGCGAGGAGCTGGGTCTCAACGATCCGCTGCCGGTGCAGTACGTTCACTATCTGGGCGATCTGGCCCGCGGCGATCTGGGCATGAGCGTCACCACCCGGAAACCGGTGATCGAGGAGATCAGCAGCCGGTTTCCGGCGACCCTCCAGCTCGCGGTGTCGAGCCTGGTGGTCTCGAGCATCGTCGGCCTGGTCGCGGGCATCCTGGCCGCGGTGCATAAGGACTCAATGATCGACACCCTGGCGATGGTGATCTCCACGGTTGGGATCTCGATGCCCGCCTTCTGGCTGGGGCTGTTGATGATCTATGTCTTCTCGGTCCAGCTTGGCTGGTTCTCGGTGATCCCGACCCAATCGTTCAAATCGCTGATCTTGCCGGCGCTCACGCTCGGCCTCATCGCCGCCTCGATTGTCGCCAGGCTGGTGCGGTCGGCGATGCTGGAGGTGCTGGGGCAGGACTTCGTGCGGACGGCGCGGGCAAAGGGGGTCATCGAGCGCCGGGTGCTGATGCGTCATGCGCTCGGCAACGCGATGATCCCGGTCGTGACAATCATCGGTCTTCAGTTTGGCGGGCTGCTCAGTGGCGCCTTCATTATCGAGGCCATCTTCGCCTGGCATGGGATCGGGGAGTTGGCGGTCAAGGCGCTCGGCCGGCGCGACTTTCCCCTGATCCAAGGGATCGTGCTGGTGACGGCGGTGACCTACGTGCTGGTCAATCTCGTGGTCGACCTGCTATACGCGGTGATCGACCCCAGGATTCAGTACCAATGACCGTGGCGACCTCCGCCGCGGCGAGCGGCTTGCTGGCGCCGCGCCGGGGATCGACGCGGAGCGGCCCGGTCTGGCTGCTGCGAACCCTGCTCAGCAAGGTCCAAGCGCGGATCGGCGGCTTCATCATCCTCTTGTTGCTCGTCTGCGCCATCTTCGCCCCGCTCATCGCCCCATTCGGTCCGGTCGAGCTACGGGCGGGTGAGCCGCTGGCGCCGCCGTCCGCGCGGCACCTGTTCGGCACCGATGATCTCGGCCGCGACATGTTCAGCCGGCTTGTCTACGGTTCCCGCCTCACGTTGCAGGTGGGGGCGCTCAGCGTCGCCATCGCCACATCCATCGGGGTCCTGATCGGGCTGGTCGCCGGCTTCTATGGCGGGTGGGTCGATGCCTGGTTGATGCGCTTCACCGACGTCATGCTGGCGTTTCCCGGCCTGTTGCTGGCGCTGGCGATCGTCGCTATCCTCGGCCCCGGCTTGAACAACGCGATGATCGCGGTCGGGGTGGGCGCGTTTCCCGGCTACGCCCGGGTGGTGCGCGGTTCGGTCCTCTCGATTCGGGGCTCCGAGTACGTGACGGCGGAACGGGTGTTGGGGGCGGATGACCGCCACATCATGCGCCGGGCGGTCCTGCCAAACGTCCTGGCCCCGATCATCGTGCTCGCCTCGTTGGAGTTTCCGGCCGCGATCCTGAGCGCCGCCGCGCTCTCGTTCCTAGGATTGGGGGCGCAGCCGCCTGATCCGGAATGGGGCGCCCTGCTGACCGACGGCCGCAACTTCATCCGCTCGGCGCCGTGGCTGATTAACATTCCGGGCCTGGCGATTTTTGCCGTGGTCCTGGCGTTCAATTTGCTCGGCAACACCCTGCGCGATGTGCTCGATCCCCGGCAGCGGGGAAGATAAGGGCGGTGACCCGTCGCGTCGCGAGGGATGCTCGATTCGCAAAACTTTGACACCGTGAGCCTTGGCTTTCCGAAAATCGGCGTGCTAAGATGCGACGTAGAGGTTTCAACGTTGGTCCGGGACCGCTCGTGGCCCCGGATGGACGGTGGACGTCAGGTCGATCAATTTGGCTCCCCGCGGGTTGCGGTGGAACCTGGTGCGAAGGTGACTCTAGGCAACCCTGATACCGGTTGAGGAATCGGCAGGGTGAA
This sequence comes from Chloroflexota bacterium, assembly GCA_030859715.1. GTDB lineage: Bacteria > Chloroflexota > Chloroflexia > Thermomicrobiales > UBA6265 > JACCYK01. Next base: position 21,221 of record JALZJP010000178.1, on the reverse strand, counting down.
TAGCACGGTCCTGGTCCTAAATCAAAATTACGAGCCGTTGAACGTCTGCAACGTGCGCCGTGCCATCGTGCTCGTGTTCGACGGCAAGGCCGAGGTGCTCGAGAGCCACGCCACGATGATCTCGTCGGCGACGCGGTCGTTCTCGATGCCCTCCGTGATCCGGATGGTCTATTTCATCCGGCGACCCCGGCCGCGGGTCAAGCTGACCCGGCGCGAAGTGTTCATTCGGGATCGCTACACCTGTCAGTATTGCGGCCGGCACATGCACGACCTGACGATCGACCATGTCGTGCCCAAATCGCGGGGTGGCGATCACACCTGGGAAAACCTCGTATCGGCCTGCAAGACGTGCAACCATCGCAAAGGCGGCAAGTCCCTGCGGGAGGCGCGGATGGTGTTGCGGGCCCTGCCCGCCGAGCCGCGAGCGGGGATGTATTACACGATCGAGCGACGCCTCGACGGGCGGGTGGTGGACACCTGGTCGAAGTTTTTGCCGGGCTTTACCCCAATTGGCCATGTCCCCTCGCTCGACCACGGCATGAGTCGCGGCCGGAACTAGGCGTGGCAGGCGCGGGCCGTTGCTCGCGGATTCGGCCGGCGCCCCGCGAGCCACGCGGGGCGTTGTCACGTTAAGGTGATCTCCCCACGAACGGAAAGGAACGCCGATGCTTGATCTACGCCTGATTCGTGAAGACCCGGACGGGGTCAAGGCGGCGATCGCCACGCTCTTCATCGACGCCCCGATCGATCAGATTCTCGTCGCCGATGACGAACGGCGGACGCTGCTGGCGGAGGTCGAGGCGCTCAAGGCGGAGCTGAACCAGGGCTCGAAAACCGTCGGCCGGACGAAGGATCCGGCGGCGCGAGAGGAGCTGATCCGCGCCATGCGCCAGCTTGGCGATCGCATCAGCGGCCTCGATGAAGCGGTCAAGGTCACGGATACCACGCTTCAGGACTTGCTGTTGCGGGTGCCGAATCTGCCGTTGCCGCATGTGCCGGTGGCGCCGGACGAAAGCAGCAACGTGGTGGTGGCGGAGCATGGCCAGAAGCGGGAATTCTCGTTCGCCCCGGCTCCCCATTGGGAGCTGGGCGAGGCGCTTGGGCTGATCGATTTCGAGCGGGGCGTGAAGCTGGCGGGATCGCGGTTTTACGTCCTCCGGGGCGACGGCGCCCGGCTGCAACGGGCGCTGATTTCCTGGATGTTGGACCTGCATCGGGAGCGGCACGGATACCTCGAGGTCTATCCGCCCTACCTCGTCCTCGGCGAGATGCTGGTCGGGACCGGGAATCTGCCGAAATTCCACGAAAACCTCTTTCGCGACATCGACGAGGACAAATGGCTGATCCCGACGGCCGAGGTGCCGGTGACCAACCTCTACCGGGATGAGATCCTGGACGAGGCGGTCTTGCCGATCTACAACATGGCCTATACCCCGTGCTTCCGCCGCGAGCAGATCTCGGCCGGCCGCGACGTACGGGGGATCAAGCGCGGCTACCAGTTCGACAAGGTCGAACTGGTCAAATTTGTCCATCCCGACACGACGGCCGACGAGCACCAGCGGCTGATCGATGAGGCCGCCGACACGCTTCGTGCCCTGGAGCTGCCCTATCGCCAGGTGCAGCTCTGCACCGGCGACCTCGGCTTCGCGGCCGCCGACAAGGTCGATCTGGAAACCTGGGCCCCAGGGTCCGGGGAATGGCTGGAAGTCACCTCCTGTGGCAACTTCCTCGATTTCCAGGCCCGTCGCGCCAACATCCGGTTCCGACCCGACGGGGGAGGCCGGCCGCGCTTCGTCCACACCTTGAACGGCTCGGGCTTGGCCTTGCCCCGGACGATGATCGCGGTCATGGAAAACTACCAGCATGAAGATGGCACTATCGCGGTGCCGGCGGTCCTGCGGCCCTATCTGGGCGGCCAGGACGTCATCGGCGTCCAACCTGGGCTGGGCCCGGCTCCCGGACCGAAGGTCTGACGGAATCGGGCGGGAGAGGATCGGGCATGAGTCAGCCAAAAATGACCGCTGACCAACGCGTCGTCGTGATCGCCTTGCTGGCGAATGCGATCCGCAAGTTGCAGCGTGACGGCCGCCCGGACCCCATGCAGCCTGATCTAACGCGACTGGCCGGTTCCCGCCGTCGTGCCGGCGCCACCGAGCAATACATCCGGGGCATGGTCGATGTGCTGGCGGTGCTGTTTGAGGGGGGCCGGCCATACGCCGAGGAGTGCTACGAGGAAGCGCGCCGGATCGCGCTGGATCCCCAACCGCCAGGGTCGAGCCGGCCGGATCTCAACTAACGGGATCACGATCTTTGTTCCGCGTGGACACGGGAGTGGGCGTCGCCGATCCGGGGAAGTCAATCGCCAACATTTGCCAGACGCCGATATACTGACGATGGGTACTGGGATTCGGCAGCGACTGTTGGATTCGCCACGATAGGAGATGTTTGGTGCCGGCCATCAACTCGGTTCAGGGAATCACCAATCTCAATGCCGCTGGCTTGAGGCGGATGGTTGGGCCGGACGTACATCGGCCCGGACCCGCGCGTGCCCGCCTCCTCGCGGAACAGATCCCCGTTTGGGCTATCGTCGGCCATACTAAAGCGATGGCGAACACCTCGGATCTGGCGACCGTTACTGATGAGGTCATCGCTCGGGTCGCGACTGACCACGATGTGACGCGGGCGGCGGTGCTCGCGGCGTTGCTCTACTATCAAGACCATCGCGGTGCGATCGACGCCCTCCTCGAGGCGAATGCCGCGGCCATGACGTAGCGTGGCTTGGAAGCCGTTGGGCTTCGCAAGCGGACGATTGTCGGGCCCCGCCGGCCAAACCAGGAGACGGCGCTCCGGGCAGCCCGGTTCCAGGAGCTGGGATTGGTCCGCTCGCTCGATGACACGAACTGGACGCCGGACGGGCTCGCCGGGTTGGTCCAGGAGCTGCTCGCCGCGCCGCCGCCGGAGCATCGGCTTGACCTCGATGGGTTGTCCCGCGTGGTTGACGTGATCGAGGAGCGCCTCAAGTCCTGAACCGGAAGCCGGGGGCGCCGCCCACGGCGCGAGTCCCTGGCCGGCGGGCGTGGCGGTGTCAGTGCGTCAGCACCTCGCGCCAGCGTTCGTCCAGCCCTGATTCGGATACGCCGTAAAAGACCCGGATATCGCCATCGCCTCGATACAACAGGTTGTAGCGGCGTTCGCCGCCGCGGGGACGATACGAGCGCCAGAGCCCATAATCTCCCTGCCAGGCGATCGCCGCTTCGTCGAGCGCATGCTCTTCGCGATGCGCGATCGCCGATCGCCAGAGCCGGCGATCGGTGGCCCGGGTGACATTGTGGATCAGCTTGTGATGCCGCAGGTCATGCACGGTGTAGTAGGTCTCGCCCTCGTGCGCGAACGAGGCGGGGATCTCGATCCCGCTGGTGGGCGCCACCGGGTCCACCGGCGCCGCTTCCTCGTATTGGGTCAAGACCGTGTCGAGTGCCGGCGCGGGGGCCGCGGCCGGCTCGTCCGGGGAAGGAAGCGCGGCGGCGCGAGACTTCGCCGCGTTCCGCCTGGGCTTGGGCTCGGTCGCGCCGCGGCCGTTCGACCGGACCGCGCTCGCGGTACCGACGGCTGCCGGCGGCGTGGATACCGGCACGGCGGCGCCGGCCGCCTCGCGAACCATCGCCACGATCTCGTCCCGGCTGGCAATCTCGGACTCGTTTTCCCGGCGAATGTAGATCGTGCCCGGGGTCAGCGCGTGCGGCCGCTCCGGGCCACGCGGCACCGTGACCACGAGCACGAGCTTGCCGTCAGACTCCGTGGGGTCGACCGTCAGCGGGATGGCGGGGGTGACCTGGGCGGCCGCTTCCGCGCTCAGTCGCATCGCCGCATCCGCCTCGACCCCGGCAATCGGCCGCTTTTCCGAGGCGCTCAGGCCGACGTACAGGATGCCGCCGTCGCTGTTGGCCAGGCCGACGATGTCACGCAGGACGTGCCCCATCCCGGTCCGTTTGGTCGTCAAACTCTCGTGGAACACCTGGCTCGCGGTGTTCCCCAGGCCGCGGGCGGCGATGATCGGATCGGCCGGTCGGGGCGTGATCGGCTTGGTGAAGTCGAACTCGGTGCTCTGGAGCAGGGCTTTGATCGCGGCGAAGGATGCCTCCGGCAGGTACATGGCAGTTGGCCGGTCGCCCACGCCGAGGTTGGTCTCGCGATCGGGGTCCCGTTCCAGACGATGCGCATCCGAGCCTTGAATGGCGTGCATCCGGCGCGGGTACTCCGACTTGGTGCCGTTGAAGAAGCGGGCGGTGGAGCGACGTTGCGCCCCGACGGCCAAATCCGTGACCTCGAGGGCGTGCAGGTTGGCGTCCTGGGTGTAGGCGATCTTGGTTTGGCCGCCAAACCGGATGCCCTGCATGGCGATGCCGTGGGCCGAATTGACATGGGCGCCGATGACCAGGGCGCCATGACCAGCCAGGATCTCGTAGGCGCGAAGGACATCGGTCGTGGCACCGACCTCGCCGCTGCCAAACCGTTGCTCGGGGACGCCAAGCAGCAACAGCAGATGCTCCATCAAGCGAACACTGGTCCGCTCCGGGAAAATCGCCAGAATGTGGAAGCCAAAGGTGGCGGTCAACTCGAAGCCCGGCAAGAGGAGAATCTTGCTTAGCAACCGGCGGAACTCGGCCAGCCGCTCAACTTCGACCGGTTCGAGACGTTGCAGGAACTCGAGCAGCTCAAGGTCCTCGATCTCGCGCCAGAGCTCGGCGTAGCCGCGCACCGAGTTATGGTCGGTGAAGGCGATGACGTCCAACTCTTGCTCGTCCGCCCGCCGCAAGATGTCGAGCGGTGAGACGGTGCTCTGCTGGTAGTCGGTCGAGGCCGGCGTATGAATGTGGAGGTCGACGCGAAGCCAGGAGCGTGCTGGCGGCTCTGGCGGTACGGCGCTCGGGCGCCGGCGGTGGGGACTTGGGGTCGCCGTTTGGGTGGCCGGTTGAGGCGGCGTCGCGTCTTCAAGCAAGGTCGACGGCGCCGAACGACCGCGACGGGCTCGTTGGGCGGAAATTGAGGCGCTCCTTACGATCCGGAGGACGGGCCGTTCCCGTCCACGCCAGGGGCGGAGGATCACCGCGTGGCACCGTTGAATTTTAGCACATGCCCGCCATAGGTTGACGATAACCGGGTTCGGAAGTGGTCATGGGCGCGTGCTACAATCGCTATCGGACGCGCCACGAGGCTCAATTCGGCGTCTGGCCCGAGTCGATAGCGACACCCCCCGCGCGTGGCCGTGGCGACGTCGAGCAGCAGCGACAGATGAGGGGGCCAAGCGTGCCGACCATAGACACCCCGCTCCTGATCGATCTCCTGCTGGGTCTGGTGATCCTGCTCTTTGTCCCGTTCGGGATCCGGCGGGGCGCGGCGAAAGAAGCCATGGTGTCCGCCGGCATCCTCTTTGGGGCGCTGGTTGCCGCCACGTGGGCCGATCGGGGCGGCGCCGAACTGGCCGCCCGCTTTGGCCTCGATGCCCAAATCGCTCCCTTCGCGGTGGCGATGGCCGCCATCGGCGGCGGGGCCTTTCTCCTCGGCTACGGTGGCGGCGCCGCCCTCGGGCATGTGCCACAAGGGTGGCTGTCTCATCTCGTCGGCGGCCTGCTGGCGATGCTCAACGGCGCCTTGGTGCTGACCTATCTGTTGACGTTTGTCGCGGAATACCTGCAACCGCCGCGAGCGCTGGATGACGGGGTCGTGGCCGAGGCCCTCATTCAGCGGTTCGATCTGCTGCAGCTCGCCGCCGGCGGCGGCTTGATCCTGCTTGTCGGCCTCGGCCTCGCGGTCAGCGCGGTGCGGCAGCGGAGTCAACCGAGGCCGGCGTTGCCGGTGGCGCCGCGCCAGCGACCGGTGCGGGTGGCGCGTGACGGCGATGCCGGAAAGTACGAGCCCGGCCCCACGGCCACGACGGGGCTCGGTGCGCATCAAGCTACCCTGGATCAGACCGCGCCGCTCTTGGAACGGCCCCGGCGACCCTGGGACGAGCAAGCGCCGGCAATGAACGGCAGCTATTCGGCATGGTCAACCAATCCGGCGACGAACGGCCAATCGGGTCAGCCGGACGCTGGCGAACTCTGGGAACGACGCTCCGCCGCCGCCAGTTGGAGCGCCGGCGGGTCCCCGGCCGGCGGCCAAGCCGCTTATGGGTATGGCGACGCCGCCGATGCCGACGACACCCGGTGCGCGTCTTGCCATGCCGCGGTCGGCGCCCGCGACCTCTTTTGCCCATCGTGCGGAAAGACGGTGTAGGGTCAGATACTCGGTGCCTGGCCTGGACGACGAGCGCCGCTGGCTGGTGCGGCGATGACCAATGATGGAGGGAAGCTCGTGGCCACAACATCATCAACCGGCGCGATCGCGGCGGCGCGCGATGCCGCCGTGGCCGCGATCGAGGCGGCCGCCGACGACCTGACGGCGCTCTCGAAGTTCATTCATCAGCATCCCGAGGTGGCGCTGGAGGAGGTGCAAGCCAGCGCGGCCTGCGCCGAATTCCTCGAAGCGCGGGGCTTCGCGGTCGAGCGCGGGCTGGCGGGGCTGCCGACCGCGTTTGCCGCCGGGGCCGGCGATGGCGCGCCGCGGGTGGCCTATCTCGCGGAGTACGATGCGCTGCCGGGGCTCGGTCACGGCTGTGGCCACAACCTGATCGCGATGTCCGGCGTGGCGGCGGGCTTGGGCCTCGGCGCGGCGCTGCGAGCGGGCGGGCTGCCGGGCTCGGTCCGCGTCTTTGGCACGCCGGCGGAAGAAGCCGTGGGCGGGAAGGTCATCATGGCCGCCGCCGGCGTGTTCAATGGCATCGACGCGGCGATGGGCGCCCATCCCGGCAGCAACGACACCTATTGCCCCACGGTGGCAGGCAGCGGTCTGAGCCTGGCCTGTGAAGAGGTCCGGATTGCCTATCATGGGCGGGCGGCGCACGCTGCGGCCGATCCCTACAACGGGATCAACGCCCTCAACGCGATCATCGAGGTCTTCAACGGCATCAACGCCCTGCGCCAGCATGTGAAAAGTGACGCCCGCCTGCATGGCATCATCACGCATGGCGGCCAGGCGGCGAACGTCGTCCCCGATTTCGCCCGGGCCGAGTTTTTCGTCCGCGCCGCGAAGCTTGAAGACATGAATGAGCTCGTCGAGCGGGTCCGGCACATCGCCGAGGGCGCGGCGCTGATGACGGGCGCCCGGCTCGAGTTCGAGGTCTCCGGCCTGGCAAATTCAGACATGGTGACCAATCTGACGCTGGCCCGCCAACTCAAGCGGAACCTGGACGCGGTCGGTTTGGCGATGCCGGAGGCGACGCCGGAGCCGCCCTCGGGATCGACCGATTGGGGGAATGTCAGCTACGAGGTGCCATCGATCGAGACCGGTTTCCCGATCCTGGATCGGATCTGCACCTGGCACTCACCCGAGGTCGTCGTCGCCGCCGACTCCGAGCTCGGGTATCGCAACACGCTGCTCGTGGCCAAGGCGATGGCGCTGACCGGCGTCGATATCCTGGCCGATCCGGCGCTCCTGACTAAGATCCAGGCCGAGTTCGCCCGTGTCCCGCCGATGTCGGCCATCGCCGCCTGGCACTAACCGAGCTCCCGAGCGGCACCGCCGCCGCTGGCGCCAGCTCAAGGCCGTTTGAGCCAAAGCCCAGCCGCACCGCCTCACCCGGCGCGACGCGAACGGCCCACACCGGCCCATCGCGGGCCGCGAAAAACTCGCGCGGGCCGGCGTCGCTGGTTGCCTCGTTTGGGAACGCGAGCACGGGCGCCGGCGTGGCGTCCCAGGCGGATTCCGGTTCGTCGCCGGCGGCGATGACGAGGGCGGAGACCGGCCCCGGCCACTCGAAGGACGAGGCCGCGACGGCGCTCGAGAGTACGACGACGGCGGTCGCTTGGCGCCGGATCGTTGCCCGCCACACGGTCTCCCCGCCCTCGGCGGTTGTCTCGAGATCGAGGTCGACCGTGGTGTGATCGTCCAGTTGAATGCGCTTCGACGTCGTCAGCGCGTTGATGCCCCCGGCCGCGAGCGCGGTTGCCTCGGGCGATGGGGAGAGGCGGCCAATGGTCGCCAGATACCCCACACCAGGGTCGGCGGCGATCGCCTCGGGGGCGAGCAGATCGCGGCCCTGGCCGGCGATTAGCACAATATCGAGCCGGCGGGCGATCGGGTGCCGGGCCCGCTCGAGCGCGTTGCCAAAGGCAATCGGTTGATCGCCGGTGGCGATCAGCAAGCGGGCGCCGCCGGTGGTGACGAGCACGGACAGCGCGTTCGCGCCGGACCCCAGCAGGGTCACCCGCGGCGACCGGAGCTCGTGCGCCCAGACCACGCTGATGGCGGCAAAGGCGACCGCGACCGCCAGGAACAGCATGCCGCCGAGCTTGGCCGCTTCCCGCCCTGTCTGCCCGCGCGCCTCGGGAATCACTCGGCGTTGTCGAGGGTCGGATCGTAGACAACCAGCTCGATTTCGGTGCCACGCGGCAGGTAGCTGTCAAAATCGGCGTCGTCCCCCTGCACCCCGACCACATCGCCGGACTCTATCCCGGCGGCGTCAAGGTCGAGCCCGGCGCCGACGATCGTGGCTTCCCCCACGCCAACCTCCCCGGTGACGACCAGGCCGGCGGCTTCCAGCTCGCTCGTCGCTGCCGAGCCTGGTTGCCCTTGAAGGGCGGCGGGAATGCGAACCACATCGCCGAGGCTGACCAGGAGGACGATGCGATCGCCGATGAACGCCTGATCGGCGGGCTCGGTGCCGGCAACCAAGCCGGCGGCGATCTCCTCACTGGGCACTTCTTCCCGCCTCACCGCCAAGCCGCTGGCGGCAAGCGTCCGTTCCGCCGCCGCCGCCTCGGTCTCGATCAGGTCCAGCTCCCCCAGCTCGATCATGGCCGAGCCCCGGCTCAGCTTGACGTACACCGTGGTCGCTTGATCGACGCTGGACGCCGCCGGCGGGTCCTGTTCGGCTACCGCGTCAACCGGCACGCGGTCGGAGAACACCGGCTCCAAGGCGGAGAGCTGGAGCCCGGCGGCGCGGGCGGCATCGGTGGCCTCGGTCAGGGTCAGGCCGGTGAAGTCGGGAACGGCGATGGCGGCGGCGGGGACGATCGCCGGTGGCGCGTTCGTCGCGGCCGGGTCGGTTGTCGTGGCCGCCGCTGGCGCGACGGGAGCGGTTGGGTTGGTCGTGATGCCGCCGAGGTCGGCGATGCGGGGCGTGAGCTGGAAGCCGATCCAGATCAGCCCAACCAGGCCGAGGAGGACGGCGAGGCCGATGACCCAGGTAGCGCAGCCGGTATCTTCGTGACTGGAGGCGGCGGGCGATGGTTTCGGTGCCGGTACGAGCGGCGATACCGGTTCGGTGGCGACGGCGGGGGTGACGGTCGTCGCGGTCAGATCCGAAGGAGCCTGGCCCGATGGAGGGGGTCGAAACTGAGCCGGGGTTGGCGCGGGTCGCGGCCGTGCCTCATGCCAGGAGGACATTGCCGTGGCCAGCGCCCCCGCGTTCTGAAATCGCTTGGTGGGATCTTTAGCCAGGGCTTTGAGGACGATCGCGTCGACCGCGGCCGGCACCGTGGCTAGGAACGACGAGGGGGCGGGCGGCGGATCCTGGACGTGACGCATTGCCACCGCGACCGGCGACTCGGCCTCGAACGGCAGGCGTCGGGTCAGCATCTCGAAGGCAACGACGCCGGCCGAGTAAATATCCGAGGCGGGGGTCGGCATCAGCCCGCTGGCCTGCTCGGGGGAGAGGTAGTGAACCGTGCCCAGGCCGGCGCCGATCTCGGTTAGGTCCGAGTCGCCGAGGCTCTTCGCGATCCCGAAATCGACGACGCGGGCGACGCCGCTGTCGTCCACGAGAATATTTTGGGGCTTGACGTCTCGATGCACATAGCCTCGGGCATGAGCGTAATCGAGCGCGCCCGCCACCTGGGTCAGGAGGGCGGCGACATCGTCCGGATGGAACGGACCCTCGGCAATGATGATCTCCTTCAGGGTGTGCCCGGCGATGTGCTCCATCACGATATAGGGCGCGCCGTCCTCTTCCCCGACATCGTAAATGTCGATGATGTTGGGATGGGCGAACCCGGCGGCGGCTTCGGCCTCCCGCTCAAACCGGGAGCGAAACGTGGGGTTGGCCGCGTATTGGGGACGGAGCACCTTGATCGCGACATCGCGGCCGAGCAGGAGATCGTGGCCGAGGTACACAACCGCCATCCCGCCGGCGCCGATTTGGCGATCGACCCGATAGCGGCGATTGACGGTCGCGCGTAATTCGATCATGCCGATGGGGGTCGCCTCCACGCCTACGCGCCAATTCTAGGAGGGACCGGAAAAGAGCGTCAAACCGCGCGCCAGTGTTGATGCGGCCGCGATCGCGTGACGATGACGTCCGGCGGCGGGCGAATTGTCCCTCATCCCTGCCCGAGGTACGTCGAAACCGCCGCCGGCGGTTTAACCACCGGCGTGGCCACGACGACCGCGGCCGCGGCGCCAAGGTCTGTCCGCAACCGGCTGGCGACGCGCTCCGCCCGCTCAGGATCGAAGAACAGCGCGAAATGCGAGGGTCCGGCCCCGGACAGCCCGATCGTGGTTGCGCCCGCGGCCGCCATCCGCTCCGGCAGGGCGGCCAGCTCGGGCCGGAGGGCGTAGAGCGGCCGCGAGAACGCATTCGGCGGCAACGGGATCGGATTGGCTTCGCTCGCGGCCGACATCAGATCGGCCCAGCGGCGGACTGATTCGCCAGTCGAGAAATCGCTCGGCCGCAACAGACCGTAGAGGGTGGGTGTCTTGCGCGGAATGACGATGGCCGGCGTCACCACCACGAACCACACGTCGGTGAGCGGGGCCAGCCGGGTAAGTTGGTCGCCGCGACCGGTCCCCAGCGCGGTGCCCGCGGCCAGGAAAAATGGGACATCGCTACCCAGATCGCGGGCGAGCTCGGCTAACCGCTGATCGGAAAGAGCGGCTTGCCAGAAGGCGCGCCCGGCGACGAGAGCGGCGGCCGCGTCGGTGCTGGCGCCGCCCAGTCCCGCCGCGATCGGAATCCGTTTGGTCAGAGTGGCGTGGACGCCAAGCGTGGCATTCATGGCCTGGCGCAATTGGTTCAGGGCAAGCACGACGAGATTGCGTTCCCCGTCAAGCGTTGGGTCAGAGCTAGTCAGCCTGATACCACCTTCGAGCGCATGATTTTCCAAGGACACCGGCTCCCCTCTCCCACGGATGGGAGAGGAATTGGGGGTGAGGGCTAACTCGTCACAAAGTGAAATAGCCTGGAAGATGGTGACGATGTCATGGAACCCGTCAGCGCGGCGGCCCACGACCTCCAGGCCGAGATTGAGCTTCGCCGGCGCTTGGATTGAAACCTGAAGCGTCATTGGGGCGGACTCAGGAGATGTTCGGGGGCGGTAGCGGTGAGGGTGACCCACTCCTCGACGGTGAGGGTCTGGGCCCGGCGTTGGGGATCAATCCCGGCTTGCTCCAACCAGGCGGTCACGTCGCCCTTGGTGAGCTTCAGCTCCGCCGCCAGCGAATTGGCGACCTGTTTTCGTCTCTGGCGAAACCCGGCGTTGACGATGCGGAAGAAGGGCATCCGCAACGCCTCCGGCAAGGGCGGCTCGGGTTTGACATCGAGGATTGCGACCGCCGATTCGACCGTCGGCGGCGGCAGAAAGACGGCCGGCGGGACCTGGAAGGCGATCCCCGGCTCGGTGTAATACTGAGTCGCGACTCCCAGGACGCTCATCTCCGGCGGCCGCGCCACCATCCGTGCCGCCACTTCGAGCTGGAGCATGACGGTCAGGCGGCGCGGACGGCGTGGTTGCTCGAGATAGTGGCGGACGATCGCCGACCCGGCCGCGTACGGCAGGTTGGCGACGATCGCGAACTCGGTGCCGGGCGGGAACAGGTCGGCGGCGTGGAACGCGAGGGCGTCGCCCGCGATCAGGCGGAAGCGCGGATCGTCGCCGAACGCGCGCTCCAGGTGGGCGACCAGGTTCTGGTCGCGCTCGATGGCGACGACCTGTCCCGCCCGGAGCAGCAGCTCGGAGGTCAGGATGCCGAGCCCCGGGCCGACTTCGAGCACGGTATCGTTGGGGCCGACCCCGGCCTGGCGGACCATCCGCTGCACGATACCACGCTCATAGAGGAAGTGTTGACCAAGCCCTTTGCTCGGTCGAATGCCAAGCTGGCTGATCAGCGCCGCCCAGCCGCGCCGGGTCGCCGGCAGCCGCTCGATGACCTTTTGCCCCGTCATGCCACGACCAAGAGGGCGCCAGGCACGATGGAGAAGGTTACTGGCGCGTACCCCGCCAGCTCGCCGTCAAGCTCGACCAGGGCGGCGGCGGCCGTCTCGACTCGCACCGAGCGGGCCGGGAGATGGTGAAATGCGCGGTGAGCCGTGTGCTGGCCACGATAGAGGCTCGGGACGGTCCGGATTAGGTCGAGCCGGCCGATGTCGCCGATGATTGCCACGTCCAACACGCCGTCGTCGATGGCGGCGGTCGGTACGATCCGAAAGCCGCCGCCGAAAAACTGACCGTTCGCGACGAGGACGGCGCGCATGGTGCCGGCAACGCGCTCGCCGTCGATCGCGACCGTCATTTCCTGGTTGCGATAGCCGATCAAGGCGGACGCCAGGCCGGTCAGGTACGGCGCATGCCTGCCCGGCAGCCGGGAGCGGTCGGTTCGCCGGGCGACCTCGGCGTCGAACCCGACGCCGGCCACGTTGACGAAGCCGCGGGAGGTGCCATCGGCGAAGGTGGCCAGCCCGAGATCGATCCGGCGTGGGGCGGCGGCGGCGAGCGCGGCCACGTCGCCGAGGGGACGATGCGTTGGGGCCAGCGTGCGCATGAAATCGGCGCCGCGCCCGGCGGGGACGATCCCCAACCGCGCCTCGTCGTGCCCGATGAGACCATTCGCGACCTCGTTGATCGTGCCGTCACCGCCGACCGCGAGGATCAGCTCGATACCCTGGCCGGCAAAGCGACGGGCCGTGCCGGTGGCGTCCCCGGGCGCGGTGGTGACATGAATCTGAAAACACTGATCGGCCGCGGCGAGCGCATCGGCCAGTCGCGGCAGGACCTGGATGGCGCGGCCGGCGTTGGCGCGGGGATTGAGGATGACGCCGATCGTAGGGCCATTCTCCAACGTCCGCTCCAAACCTGTCTACGGTGAGACGACGATGCCCGATCCGGCAGCGACCTCGCCGATCACCCAGTATGGCAAATCCGCGTTGGTGAAGGCGGCCGTCAGCGCGGCGAGCGCGTCCGCGGCCACCGAAAAGAGCAACCCGCCCGACGTTTGGGGGTCGAACAGCAGCGCCGCCAGGCGGTCGTCCACCGCATCGGCGATGGCGATACCGGTCCCCAGCGCCGAGTAGTAGTCCCGGTTGCGGTGCAGACCAGCGGGGACGTGGCCCCGCGCCACATAATCCAGGGCATGGGGCAGGATTGGAATCGCGCCGGCGTGGAGCTGAAGCCGGACTTCGCTCTTGGCGGCGACCTCCGAGGCATGACCAAGCAAGCCAAAGCCGGTAATATCGGTGCAGGCGTTGATGCCACCCGCCGCGCGGGCGGTCCCGGCGACGCCCCGGTTGAGCGTCAGCATCGAGTCGACGGCCGCCGTCACATCCGGCGCGGCGGCGGCGCCTCGTTTCAGGGCGGTGGCGACCACCCCGGTGCCGATCGGTTTGGTCAGGACGAGGCGGTCGCCGGCCCGGGCGCCGGCCTTGGTCAGAATCTGGTCGGGGTGAACGGTGCCGGTGACGCTTAAGCCGAACGTTGGCTCGGCGGCGACGATGGTGTGGCCGCCGGCGATGATGCCGCCCGCCTCCTCGACCTTGGCCGCCGCGCCGGCGAAGATAGCGGTGACGACGTCCGGCGGCAGATCCTCGGGGAAGGCGGCGACGTTCAGCGCCAGGCGCACCTCGCCGCCCATGGCGTAGACATCGCTCATCGCGTTGGCGGCGGCGATGGCGCCGAAGGTCCATGGGTCATCGACGATCGGGGTGAAGAAGTCGATGGTTTGGATCACCGCCAGGTCCGGGGCGAGGCGGAACACGGCCGCGTCGTCGCTCGTCTGCAATCCGACCAGGAGGTCGGGATGCGTCCGCATCGTGAGGGGCCGCAATACCCGTGACAGCGTGTCCGGGCCCATCTTGGCGGCGCACCCGGCACGGCTGGCCAGCGACGTCAGTCTCAGTTGCTCTTGTGTTTGCATGACGCCTATTCCCATATTCTTCCGCCGAGCGGAGGCGAAGCCGAGAACGCCCGCGGCCGTGGTCGCTATTGTACGAGGAGATGAGGATGACAACGGATCAGCGGGATGCGCCGCGCCAACCGGCAGGAGAAACTCTACACTTGGTGCCGGAGCCGGTCTGGGAGGCACAGCGCCAAGCCGCGACCTATACGCCGGAGGCGTTCGAGCGGGAGGGGTTCATCCATTGCACCGACGGCGAGGCCAACCTGCTCGGCGTGGCGAACACCTTCTACCGGGACGACCCGCGCCCCTATGTCGTGCTGGTGCTCGACCTGGAGCAGTTGCGATCGCCGGTCCGCTACGACGATCCGGCTCAAATCTACCCGCACATCCACGGCCCGATCAATCGCGAGGCGGTGGTCGCGGTGCGGCGGACGGTGCGTCTGGTCGACGGATCGTTTAGCGAGATCGTCTAAACCAGGATGACGCATAAGCCAAATCTGACGCCGAGGCTGTGCCCCGGTAGCCAAGCGCGGGGCTGAATCCCCGTGCTGAATTCACAAGACCCAGAGGGTACCCCGGCTGAAAGCCGGCTGATACAGCGTGGCATTGATAGAGCGCGGGACCGGTGGTTGCTACGAACCAAGGGACTCAGTAGTCCTTCTCGATGTGCCGCGTCGCATTTCTGCTCGTTTCGCTCGTTTCCGGCGGCGCGGTCGTCTATGGTTTGCGAAGGGTCGAAGCGCGAGTGGCGCGGTCGCGGCGTGATTCATCCTGGGAGCGGCTTTGTTCGTCACGTTGGGGCGTCTCGCCTATCGGTTTCGCTGGCTGGTGGTTGCCATCTGGGGGATCGTCTTCCTCGCGTCGATCCCGATTCTGCCGCGGGTGACCGGGTCGTTGCAGATGGGCGGGTTCACCTCACCGGAGACGGAGTCCTATCAGGCGGAGCGGGTGCTGCAGCGGGAGCTGGGGTTCGCGCCGTCCTCGATGGTGGTGATTTTCCAGAGCGAGACGTTGCGGGCGAGCGATGCCGCGTTTCAAACCCAAATGACGGCGACGCTGGCGGCGGTCCACGATCTGCCGTATGTGACCGGCATCGTCACCCCCGCGCTTGATCCCAACCTGGTTTCAGATGATGGGGACACCGCCTACGTCGTGGTCAGCATTGCCCTGGCGGACGAAGAGGCACAGGCGATCGTCCCGGAGTTTGAGGCCGCGCTCGCTCCCGCCGCCGACCTCGAGGTGTTGGTCGGGGGCGGCCCGGCGTTCAATGCCGACCTCGAGCAAGTGACCCAGAGCGATCTCCAACGGGCGGAGCTGATCGCGTTTCCGTTCGCCGGGTTGGTGCTGCTGATTGTCTTTGGCTCGGTCGTCGCGGCGGCGGTGCCGCTGGTGGTGGGCGCCGCCGGCGTGGCGGTGATCCTGTCGCTGTTGCACGTGGCGGCGTCGAACACCGACGTCTCGATCTTTGCCCTCAATCTGGCGACGATGCTGGGCCTGGGTCTGGCCATCGACTACTCGCTGTTCATCACCAGCCGCTTCCGCGAAGAGTTGCGGCGAACCCCGGCCGACATTGGCCGGGCGGTGGAGCGGACGGTGGCCACGGCGGGACGGGCGGTCTTCTTCTCCGGCTTGACGGTGTTGATCGGGCTCAGCGGGTTGGTGTTCTTCTCGTTCATGTTCCTGCGCTCGGTCGGCATCGCCGGCGTGATCGTGGTGCTCGGCTCGACCCTGGCCTCGCTGACGTTGCTGCCGGCGGTGCTGGGCATTCTCGGGCACCGCATCGATCGCTGGCGGGTGCCGATGCCGGCGTTTGGCCGGATCGGGGACGGGTTTTGGCTCCGGCTCTCGCGCTGGGTGATGGCCCATCCGGTGATGGTCCTGATCCCCACCTTGACCCTGCTCTTGCTCCTGGGATCGCCGTTCCGGCACGCGAACATCTCGTCCCCGGACGTCACGATCCTGCCCGAATCGCTGCCCTCCCGGCAAGCGTTCGAGGTGCTCGCCGCCGAGTTTGGGCGGGGCGAGATCTCGCCGCTGCTGCTGGTGTTCCAGTCACCAACCTCGGTCTTCCGGCCGGAGCACCTGGGCCAGATCCACGACCTGACGCAACGGCTGGCGAACGATCCCCGGATCGACCGGGTGCAGAGTATCGTCCCGGCCATCCCCGGCGTCTCCCGCGGGCAACGTATCGCCCTGGCCGGTGTCCAACAGGGCCTGTCGGTCCTTGGCGTGAACGACGATTTTCAACGGATCGCCAACGCGAATACCACGGTGGTCTTCGCCTACCCCCGGCTACTCCCCAACGACGACCGCAGCAAAGCCCTGCTGGCGGAGGTCCGGGCGACCGCGCTGACGGGCGACCTGTCGCTGCTGGTAACCGGCGGCACGGCCGGGATCGTCGATGTCGTCGAGGTCATGTATCGTGATTTTCCGATCGCGATCGCCCTGGTCATGGCGGCGACCTATCTCGTGCTGCTGATCCTCTTTCGGTCGCTCTTGCTGCCGCTGAAAGCCATCGTGATGAACAGCCTCTCGATCCTGGCCTCGTATGGGGCGCTGGTCTGGATCTTTCAGGACGGCAACCTCAGCGGCTTCCTCGGGTTTTCGGCGCTCGGGTTCGTCGAGGCCTCGCTGCCGGTGATCTTGTTCTGCGTCCTCTTCGGTCTCAGCATGGACTACGAGGTCTTCCTGCTCTCACGGGTGCGGGAAGAATGGGACCGGACCGGCGACAATACCGAAGCAGTGGCGATGGGACTGCAACGGAGCGGGCGGATCATCACCAGCGCCGCCCTCCTCGTCGTGGTGGTTACCGCCTCCTTCGTGACGGCCGAGGTCGTGCTGATCAAGGCGGTTGGCCTCGGCATCGCCATCGCCGTCTTCCTGGATGCCACCGTGGTCCGGGCGCTCCTGGTGCCGGCGACGATGCGGTTGCTGGGCGACTGGAATTGGTGGCTGCCGGAGCCGTTGCGACGAATCTTGCCCGCTCACGCGCTGGACGAAGCGGGGCATCGCCGCGAAAGCGAGGGAATCCGTGGAACGCCGAGCATCGAAGCACGCGATCGCTATCCCCGGGCTTGATCTCCAGCGGGCAAAGCGGTACAGCCGGATCAAACTTGGCCTCTTCGTGGTCTCGACCCTGTTTGGCGTCGCCCGCTCGCTCTGGCTGGCGGACGGGCGACGGTCCCGCCGGCTGCGGGATAGGGTAATCCAGGTCTTGCCCGATCAGCGGTTGAATCGCCCCGTTTATATCGCGGCCGTCGCCGGACTGTCGTGGCTGACATCGTTGCCGCTGTCGTATCTCGGCGGCCACGTGGTCGAGTCCCGGTTTGGCCTGACCAAGCAGAGTGCCGGCGGCTGGTTCGGCGAAGCGGCAAAGGGATTGGGCCTGGGGCTGGCGCTCCAGGTGCCGCTGACGGCGGGCGCATTCGCCATCATCCGGCGCCGGCCGGGCGATTGGTGGCTGGTCATCTCCGCGATCGCGGTGCCGTTGACGATGCTTGCCAGCAACCTGGCGCCGATCCTGATCCTGCCGTTGTTCAACCGGTTCGAGCCGATCGCCGATACCGCGCTGGCGGACCGCGTCCGGCGGCTGGCGGACCGGGCCGGGGTGCCGATCGCGGACGTGTTTCGGATGGACATGAGCCGGCAGTCGGAGAAGCCGAACGCGTTCGTCACCGGGCTAGGCGGCTCGAAGCGGATCGTGCTGGGCGATACCCTGCTTGACCGGTTTGAGCCGACCGAGATCGACGGCGTGGTGGCGCATGAGCTAGGTCATCAGGTGCATGGCGATATGTGGCGGTTCATCGCCTTGGGCAGGGTGACCGGGTTCGCCTCCGCCTACGCGGTGTACCGGGCGATGCCGCTTGTTATCCGCAAAACACGCCATCGCACCGGGCTCAGCGAGCTCGGCGATGAGGCCGTGCTGCCCCTGCTTGGCGTCGTGATGTCTGGTCTTGGGTTGCTGGCGGGACCGTTGCTGGCGGCGTTTAGCCGGGCAATTGAGCGGCGAACAGACCGGTTCGCCCTGGAGCTGACTGAAGATGGCGACGCCTATGCGTCGGCCATGGAGAAGCTGGCGACGTGGAGCTTGGCGGACCCCGATCCGCCCCGCCTGGTCGTCCTCCTGTTGGCGTCTCACCCGCCGATCGTGGAGCGCATAGCCGCCGCCCGGGCATTCGCGGAGCGCGGGCGCCATGCCTGAGCAATGGTGAACGAGCCTGATCTTGGCGGTTCGCCGGCGGGGTTTGTCGGGCGCCGTCGCTACGTTGAAATCGTAATCTGCTGTCGTGATGAGCAAGTGAAAACAGGAAGGTGAGAAACCGGGTAGCTCGCGCGTTGTTCACCCAGCGCCGGGGCGTTAACAGTCTCATATTAGAACGTACGAACCACTCGTCCCAATGGCTACTCTGCGCTAAACTTTCGCCCCGCATTGGTCTCGCCCGGCTGCGATCCACCGGCAAGACACGCGGCCCGCCGAACGTTGGGTGCCGCCAATCGGCCCCTGGTTTCGTGGTGAGCACGGCTGACGGTGTGGGCTGGATCGCTAGAATCTCACGCGGCGCCAGGGGGAGGGCGGGGTGGGCGGATACGCATTGACCACGGATGAGGAGTTCGTCTGGCGGGTGGGCCGGGGCGAGGTGACGCTACGCCGGGCGGGGGACGCCTGGACCGTGAAATACACGGCGGTCGGCCGGTTGCTGGGGCCCCGTCAAGTGCTCTACGAGGCCCTGCATCGAGATCCCACCCACGCGGCCTGGGAGGTCATGGCGCGGGTGGTCCATGTCACGCGGGACGAAGAAGACGGGGTGCGGGCCGGCCGGTCGGCGGTCCAATGGCTGAAAGCCCAACCGCCGCCCGCGAAATCTAATCCGGCCGTAAGCCAATAGAGGAGCGCCCGCGGCCGTGCCGGAGCTGCCCGAAGTCGAGACAATGCGCCGGATGGTCGAGCGAAAGCTGGTTGGCCTGACCCTGGAGACGGTCGATCTCCGGCTGCCGAAGCTGACCCGTGATTCGCCGTTGCCTGATTTGCGCCTGCTGTCGGGGCAGCGAGTGGTGGCCGCCCGCCGGCGGGCCAAGGTGCTGGTCATCGACTGGTCGGAGCGGCTCAGCACGATGACGCATTTCAAGCTGGCGGGCCAACTGGCGATCGTGCGCCCAACCGGGGAGCGCATCGTGGCCGGGCATCCGGTGCCGGACCCGGTGGGGCCGCTGCCGCACAAGGCGACGCACCTCATTTGGCATTTCAGCGGGGGTACGGTCGCCTATTACAGCGATGTCCGGCAGTTTGGCTGGTGGCGGCTGCTGCCGACCGCCGCCGTCGACGCCGCGCTCGCCGCCTTCGCCTTTGGACCCGAAGGAGTGGGGCCGGCCGCGATCGCGGCGGCGGACCTGGGGGCCAGACTGGCGAAGCGGCGGATCGCGATCAAGCCGGCGCTGCTCGATCAGAAAGTGGTGGCGGGACTGGGGAACATCTACGTCGACGAAGCGCTACACCGCTCGCGATTGCACCCGCTGCGGCCGGCCAATTCCCTATCCGCGGATGAGCTGACGCGGCTGCACGAGGCTATTGGGTGGTCCCTCGGGCGCGGGATCGAACAAGGCGGGGCCAAGATCATTCATGGCCGCGCCTACCCCGTCGATGGCTTTCCCCTCGTCCATGGCCGCCAGCATGAGCCGTGCCTGACCTGCCGGAGCACCATCATCAAGACCAGGGTCGGCGCTCGCGGCACCTACCTCTGTCCGGTCTGTCAGCCAGCGCCGCCCGCCTGATCCGGGATGGTTTCGGTGAGCATGGTGACGAAGGCGCCGAGGGCCGGTCCGGCGTCGCCGTGGATGACGATGTCGGCAAGCTCGTCCAGGGGCGTGGCCTCACGATTGATAATCGCCACCGCCGCTCCCCGTTGCTTTGCCAGGAGGGGGAGGCTGGCGGCGGGATTGACGACCAACGAGCTGCCGACGATCAGGAGCATGTCGGCGGCCTCGACCGCCGCGATCGCAGCTGCCCAGACGGGGGCCGAGAGCGTCTCGCCGAAGAGGATGGTCGCCGGCCGGAGCGTGCCGCCGCAGACGGCGCAGACGGGGATGCCGTCGTGCGCCTCGAGCCAGGTTTGAACCTCCGCCCCCGTGGTCCGCGCCCCGCAATCGACGCAGACGATGGTATGGGTGGTCCCATGCAGTTCGATGACGCGGCCCGGATCGTTGCCGGCCTTCTGATGCAGGCCGTCAATGTTCTGGGTAATGATCGTCCGCAGGCGGCCCGCTCGCTCCAGCGTAGCCAGCGCCCGGTGGCCGCTGTTGGGAACGGCATCGGCCATCACCGGGTAGCCCAGGCGGCGGCGCTCCCAGTAGCCGCGGCGGGTTGCCGGGTCATTCGCGAACGCCTGCACGGTCAGCGGGGTTTGCCGTTTCCAGACGCCGCTCGGTCCCCGATAGTCGGGAATCCCTGAGTCGGTGCTGATCCCGGCGCCGGTGAAGGCGACGAGCCGCGGCCGCTTGCTGGCAAGCCGGACTAACGCCGTAAGGGCGGGCTGATCGCCATCTCCGGCGGACGAGCCGGGATCGGGTGCGCATGCTGGCGACACGCTCGCGGTTGGTTCCCTCATCATGGTTGATGGTTGCTCCTTTGTTCATCGCTGAACCGTGGTCCACGGATCGAATCGTGCCAGGTCGGCATTCTTGTAACATTGCGCGGAACACGAGCCTGGTCACCGGGGTGTCCGTACTCAATTGGCGCCGAATCCTTGTGTCCGTACGGTCACGGTGATAGCATACGCACATACCGGAGCTCGGCGGTCGCGGGCAACGCCGCCACCGCTCATTCGAGCGTCGTTCCCCCGCGACGAAAGGTATCTGGACAGCGGCTTCCGTTGCCAGTCGCGATCGTCTTGACCTAAACGGCGGGGGGCGGGGATGGTCATTTCCGAACCGGGGCTGATCTGCCTCGAGGCATCAGAGTATCGCGTCGTGCGCGGCTTCGTGTCGCTCTGGTTTGGCGCGGACGACACGTCGTCAAGTGA
>JALZJP010000171.1 GCA_030859715.1 Chloroflexota bacterium | reverse complement strand
TACCTCCTGATGCCATGGTGGGAGCGGAGCCGCGCCAGCGCGACAACGACGGTAGGCAACGAGTTCAAGTAGCAGGTTAGAACGACGATGGCGGCTGGTGGGGCCGGCGCTCATCGCGCCGAAAGCTTTCCGGCGGCAGGTTCCAGCCGAAATGCTCGGTTTCGTCGCCCTTTGCCGCCAGGAACACCGACCGTGTCTCCGGATAGACCGCCAGCACCGCCTCGATCGGGATCCAGAGCTCGGCGCTAGCCCCGTACAGGCCGGTGGCGTAGATCAGCCCGCGCCGGCGCTTGCCATATTCCTGCTCGCCCGGCAGGATGCCGAGGACGCGCGCCAGCGGGCCGCTTTGGGCGTAGAGAACATAGCCCTCCTGAATGTCCGCCAGCGTCCCCGGCTCGCCTCGACGCAGGCGAACATCGACCGGCGGTGGCTCCGGGGCGAAAATGGACTCGCCGCCGATTGCCAGCTCGCGATCGAGCGGCCCCAGGCTACCCGCCGGCCGTGAGGTCACCAGCGCCCCGACCGCCATCACCCCGATTGCCAGCGCCAGCGCCACGTACAGCTCCGGCCGCTGCAGCTCAGACGTGAAATCCGGCTGGTAGAACGCCAGCAGCGTCTCGCCGACGATAATGATGATGGCGCCCACAACGATCATGGCCAGGAGAAAGAAGCCCATGGGCTTGACAAAGAGCCGATACATCCGATGCGCCATGCCTGGCGTCCTCCCCTACACGTCCTCGCCGATACCGACCATGTGCCCCGCCATCAGCATTCAGCCCCGGATTTCCGCCCGGCTGTCCCGTGGCTGGTCCTGCTCAACCATCCACTCCGACCGCCGCAACTGCTCCCGCCGGGCCCGCAGGCGCAGCAGCCGGTAGCGGAAGATGACGGGGCCGGCGATCAGGAAGCCAACGACCGGCAGCCAAAACCAGAACGACGCCGCCAGCACGAGGAAGCTATCGAAGGTGCGGAGGTGAACGAAGATCAGGACCATCGTCACCACCTTGAACCCGATCAAGACCCAGAGAAAGGCGAAGGCCGCGGTTCGGCCTTCGTCGTCCTGCCGTTGTGGCGAAGGCACCGATGCCATGCTCGCTCGCACTTCCGCGATCGTTGCTCACCTGTCGATGGCAGTGTACGTGTTTTCATCCATTCGCGAATCACCCGCCTCCCGGCGGCTGGCGGCGGGTGACGGCACCCGCTAGTGCTCGGGCACGACGCCAGGCCCCGCCGGCAGCTCCGGGACGTAGGCTCCGGTCCAGAACATGATGACGAGCGCCACGATCACCGAGACCGAAATGGCGAGACCACCGGCAAACACCAGGAGGAAGCGCCTATCGTCGAACTTCAAGTGCATGAAGTAGCCCACCACGGCGACGAACTTCGCCACCGAGAGCACGATCAAGACGGGAACGAGAAAGCTCCGAATCCCCTCGACATAGTAGATCGCGACTTCGGCCGCCGTAATGATCGTGAGGATGATCGCGACCCGGATGTACTCCCGATCGCCGGGGTGATGCGCATGCTCCTCCTCCCCGTAGCCGGGGTCGATTCCCGTCAGGTCACTCGTCTCGGCCAGCCCGCGGCCCGATGCGCCATGGAGCGTCGTGTCGCCGTGCGTCATGGCTCTCCTCTCCCGCTCTCCCCCGGCCCGAGCCAGCGACTACCGGATGAGCGACCCGGCGTACGACGCCATCGTTGACAACCAGAGATACCCTCGGGCGGCCGGCTCGGCCAGAGTTGGAACCTCTTCGTAGGGGATCAGGTAGACCAGGGTGAAGATCACGATCCAGACAATGTCCACGAAGTGCCAGTATAAGCCGGCGATCTCGACGTTCATGCTCTTCTCGCGCGACAAGCCGCCGCGCAAGGAGACCACGAAGAGCGTCATCAGCCAGATGATCCCGATCGTGACGTGGGTGCCATGGAACCCGGTCAGGATGAAGAACGAGCCGCCGAACATGTTGCCTTGCAGCGTCAGGCCCTCGTGGTAGAACTCGGTGAACTCGAAGTACTGGCCGCCGACGAAGATCGAGCCCAACAACGCGGTCGCCAATAACCAGACGCGCAAGCCCCGGTAGTTCCCGCGTTGGATCGCGCTCAGGGCGAGCACCATGGTGAGGGAGCTCATCAGGAGGACGAAGGCGCTGATCGAGGTGTAGGGAATATCGAGAATGTCGAACGGATAGGGCGGCACGCCCAGCTCTTCGCTGCGGCCCCGGTAGGTCAGGTAGGTCGCGATCAGGGCGCCAAAGAACATGGTGTCCGAGGCCAGGAAAGCCCACATCAGCAGCTTCCGGCTGTCCATGCCGGTGCTGGTCGGCGGGTGCTCGGCGTGGCCGTGCCCCGCATCGTCGCCGTGACCAGTCCCGTGGCTGGTCTCCAGCTCTATCGCCGTCGCCAACACCGTGCTCCCTTCTCAGGACCCTGGACCGTGAGCCGCATTGTGTCCCGCTAGCCCGCCGGCTCGAACGACCACCCGTAGATGCCAAAGATCATGATGAGCAGCCCCAGCACGCTCACGCTTGGCAACGAGAGCAACTGGAAGGTGATCCAGGGATTGTTCACCAGCAGGCCAAGCGCCGCCAGAAAAATGCCGATGGCGGCGACCAGCGGGTAAAACGACGGGTTCGGCATATGGATATCGTGCGTGTCATCCGTGTCCATGCGGTGCTCGATTTGCTTGCCCGGGTCTTCGTCGGC
Source organism: Chloroflexota bacterium (assembly GCA_030859715.1). Taxonomy (GTDB): domain Bacteria; phylum Chloroflexota; class Chloroflexia; order Thermomicrobiales; family UBA6265; genus JACCYK01. Next base: position 3,917 of record JALZJP010000171.1, on the reverse strand, counting down.
GACGTCGGCCTCGCCCACCTTGGCCCCGCCGAGGGTGACATCGAGCGTCCCTTCGTCGGCCGGCACCGCGTGACTGCCGTACTTCTCGGCCCATAGCGGATCACGATGCGTCACCACCGGAATATCGCGGAAGTTGTAGACCGGCGGCGGCGAGGACATCGCCCATTCGAGCGTGCCGGCGTCCCACGGGTTATCCCCCGCCCGGCGGCCGTCACGCAACGAGCGGGCGACATTGTACAAGAAGAGCAGGATCGAGATCGCGATCAGATAGGCGCCGATCGAGGCCACCACGTTCCAGAACCACCAGCCGCTCTCCTCGCCATACGAGGAGTAGCGCCGCGGCATACCGGCCAGGCCAAGGAAGTGCATCGGGAAGAAGGTCATGTTGAAGCCGATGAACTGGAGCCAGAAGTGCATCTTCCCCAGCCGCTCGTCGAGCATGTGCCCGGTAAACTTCGGCCACCAGTAGTAGATGCCGGCAAAGATGGCGAAAATGCTGCCGCCGAAGAGGACGTAGTGGAAGTGCGCCACCACGAAGTACGAGTCGTTGTGTTGCTGATCGACCGGCACCACCGCGTGCATGACGCCGGAGAGGCCGCCGATCGTAAACTGGGAGACGAGCCCGATCGCGAACAGCATCGCGGTGGGGAAGATCATCGAGCCGCCCCACATCGTGGCCACCCAGTTCAGGATTTTCACCCCCGTGGGGATCGCGATCAGCATCGTCGTCCCGGCGAAGACGCTATCGACGGTCGGGCCGAGGCCGGTGGTGAACATGTGATGGACCCAGACGCCGAAGCCGAGAAACGCGATCGCGGCCAGAGCGTAGACCATCACCGCGTAGCCGAAGAGCGGTTTCCGGGCAAAGGTGGGAATGATCTCGGAGACGATGCCAAAGGCGGGCAGGACCAGGATGTAGACCTCGGGATGCCCAAACACCCAGAACAAGTGCTGCCAGAGCATCGGATCGCCGCCGGTGGTAATCAGGTTGCCGTCGACCAGGTTGTAGGCGCTAAAGAAGTTCGTGCCGACAAAGCGATCGAAGCTCAGCAGCGCCAGCGCGATCGTGATCGCGGGGAAGGCCATGGCGATCAGGACGTTCACGATCAGCGTCGCCCAAGTGAAGATCGGCAGCCGCATCATCGTCATCCCCGGCGCCCGCAGGTTGATGATGGTGACGATGAAGTTGAACGCCGCCGCCAGCGAGGCCAGGCCGAGCACCTGGATGCCGAGCGCCCAGAAATCGACGTTATCGGCCGGGCTGAACATGATCGAGGTCAGCGGCGCGTAACCATACCACCCCGTATCCGGCACCATGTTGAAGAACCAGGAGAGGTTGAGGATGATGCCGCCGGCCAGGAAGACCCAGTAGCTAAAGGCGTTCAGACGGGGGAAGGCGACATCGCGGGCGCCGATCTGTAACGGCACGATGTAGTTGAAGAAGGCCGCGCTCATCGGCATGATGGCGAGGAAGATCATCGTCGTGCCGTGCATCGTGAACAGCTCGTTGTAGCGCTGGTCGGAGACCAGGCTGTTTTCCGGCCGCAGCAACTGGGTCCGGATAATCAGCGCCTCGAGGCCGCCGAGCAGGAAAAAGAAGATGGCCGAGGTGCCATAGAGGAGGCCGATCCGCTTGTGGTCGATCGTGGTCAGCCAGCTCCACAGCCCGGTCGCTTCCGGTTTCGGGGCGGCATGGGCCGGGGCCGGCGCCCGTTGGGGATGTACGATCGTTGCCATTGCCGTGCTCCTCGAATCCCGCGTCGTAAGTCGTCGGTCGTGAGTCGTGAGTACGTTCTCGGCGCTCTCGCTCTTTGCCTAGTTCTGGGCCACCGCTTCCGGCGTCGCGGCATCGCCGCCGAGCGGCGGCCGCGGCGGGCAGCCATCCTCCGGCTGGAGGGTTTGCAGGTAGGCCACCAGCTCGTCCACTTGCTCGTCGGTGAGGGCACCATCATCGTAGTAATTGGGCATGTAAACGCCGGGCTTGACCCGGTCGGTATCCGTCAGCCAGGTGCGCAAGTTCTCCTCGTTATTCACCAGCACCCCGGCGCCGATGAAGTCCCGGCAAGCAAGCAGCGTCAGGTTCGGCCCTGGGTTCCCGGTATCCGGCACCGGGTTGGTGCTGAACCCTTCCGGCGCGATCACCGCGTTGGTGCCGTTGACCTGGTGGCAGGCAAGGCAGACGCCAAACGCGGCCGGCACCTCGACCACGTCGGCCGTCTCCGGATCGGCATCGACCGGCGGCGGCGACCGCCAGGCTTCCACCCAGGCATCGAACTCGTCCGGCGGCACGACCAGCACTTTGAACCGCATCCAGGCGTGGGCGGCGCCGCAGAACTCGGCACACTCGCCGAAGTACTCGCCGACCGTGTCTGCCGTGAACTGGAGCTGATTCTGATGCCCCGGCATGACGTCGAGCTTGCCGCTCAACTGCGGCACCCAGAAGGAGTGGATGACGTTATTCGATTGCAGGTTGAACAGCACGTTCGCGCCCTGTGGAATCCGGATCTCGTTCGCGGTCACCAGCGCCAGCGATTCCGGGTCGTCGGGATTGGCCGGGATCTCCGGATAGCGGACTTCCCACCACCATTGCTTGCCATAGATGTCGATCACGAAATCGGCGTTCTCCTCGGCCGCCGCGTGGTCGAAGATGATCCGAGCGGTGGGGATGAAGAGGACTAGCAAGATGACCGCCGGGATGATGGTCCAGGCGATCTCCAACCGGGTGTTGCCATGCACTTGCTCCGGCCGGTTCGCGCTCGACCGCCGGAAGCGAAGAATAGTGTAGACAATGCCGGCCTGGACGGCGACGAAGACGACGAGCGAGGCCCAGAAGAGGATCTGGTAGAGCCACTGGATGTCGTCCGCTTTCGCGGTTTGGGGCGAGATGGTCGAGTACGGTTGTTGCTCGACGCAGCCGGCCAGGACCAGCACCACCAGGAGCGACAACGCCGCCAGGCCACCCAGCCGCCCGTGGGCGGGTCGCCGTCTCGTTGCCTGGTGCTCCGACGCGAGGTCGTGGGCCGACGTCTGACGTCCCATGCGGTCTCCCTGTGTCCCCATCCCATGCCCGCGCCCGGCCCCGGCACCGCCTGGCCGCCCCGGTACGTTACCGAACTTCCTAGGCGCTGGTCAAGCCCTCCCCGTGCGCCCGCTCAGGCATGAGGACACGACGTGGCTATGGTTGAAGCATTTGCTCGATGGTGACGAAGCTGTACCCCGCGTTGGCGAACGTCTCGATCAAGCCCGGCAGCGCTTCGAAGTCCCCCGGGGCGCTGGCGCCGACATGCAGCAAAATGATCTCACCCGGCCCAATATTGGTCGTGCAATGGGAGACGATCTGCGCCGCGTCCCACCCCTTCCAGCCGAAGCTGTCGCAGGTCCACATCACGTTGATGTAGTAGCCGGCATCGACCATGAAACCGCTGGTCATCGGCCCGTAGTCGCCGTACGGCGGCCGAACATACGGTTTCATCGCGTAGCCGGCAATGTCCCAGACGATCTGCTCGGTCGAATTCAGCTCCTCAAGCATCATCTCGAAGGTTTGCGGCTCCAGCCCGGTGCTCAGCCCGGTAAACGAGGCGTGGCTCCAGGTATGGTTCATCAATTGATGGCCTTCGTTTGCCATCCGCCGGATCAGATCGGGGTTGTCTTGCGCCCAGAGGCCAGTCATGCCGAAGGTGGCGATCACCCCGTACGCTTGGAGGGTGTCCAAAATATCGGCGGCATAGCCGGTGTCGGCCCCGGCATCGAAGGTCAGCGCGACTTCGAGCCGGTCGGACGGCCCCCGGGACATGGTCAGCAGCGAGCCGTCAGCCGGCGGTGGTGGTGGCGCCAGACGGCCCCCGGCCTGCGCCCGGTACGCTAGCTCGGCATCCGGCGGGGGAACGGTCGGCTCGGCGGTCGGGGCGGGCGGCATG
>JALZJP010000167.1 GCA_030859715.1 Chloroflexota bacterium | reverse complement strand
GCCTGTGCCCACTCGTGGCACAGGCGGTCGGCGGCGACCTCGGCGTCGAACTCATCGCGGTCGAGGACGGTGGCGGTGCCGTCGAGGTCGACCCAGAGATCGAGCTCGAGATCGAGGTCGCGATAGTAGTTGTGGCGGAGCTCGGCCAGGGGCAATGAGAAATTGACATAATAGCCAACGGTTTGGTCGTTCGCGGCCGTGAACCGCAGCAGCGAGAACCAGCGGTCGGGGAAGAACCACTGTTCGGCCCCGGTCCGGGCCAGGCGCTCTACCCCGCGCGGGGTCCGCACCTCGACCTCGCGCGGCCGGTAGAAGGCGAAGCGGTGATGGAGCAGGGAGCGATCGCCGCCGGCGGCCGGGACCGCGATCCAGCCGCCTTCGATCTGGTATTCCCAGCAGGCGCCGCGCAACTTTTCCTTCCGGTAGAAGAGCCGTTCCCGGACCGCGCTCATGACGCCACCCCGCGGTGGCCGGCAGCCGCCCCGACGGTCTCTAATTCCGCGGCAGCCCCGTCGTGCTCCCCGCGAGATTGGGGGGCGGGGGGAACCGTCCCCAGTGGTTCACGAGCGGGAATCCCGGCCCGCCGGGGATAGAGATCGGGCGTCGGGTGCCGCTTGCCGACGATGACGATCCGGGTTGAGGAATCAGGGACGAGCCCGGCGTCGAGGACCGTGGCGCCCAGCAGTGACGCGGCCCGGCGGCCGGCCGCTAGCTCGCCGGCAATGTCGATGCCCTTGGGCAGCAGGGCGTGGCCACCGAGGCGCAGGAGCGGCATCGTCAGCTCCACCAGGGCCGGCAGCGAGGCGACGGCGCGTGCCGTCGCCAGATCATAGGCGCCGCGATGATCAGGTTGGCGAGCGATGTCTTCGGCCCGACCGTGGATTGCATCTACCCGCGGCAGGCTCAGCTCTATGATGAGCCGGCGCAGGAAGGCGACCTTCTTCCCGGTCGCGTCGATCAGCGTCATGGTGAGCTTGGGGCGGGCGATGGCCAAGGGAAGGCCGGGGAAGCCGGCGCCGCTGCCGATGTCGACCAGGCGGGCCGCGTTGGCTCCGGTCAGCCGGTCAATGAGGGGCACGAGCAGCAGGGCGTCAAGGAAAAGGCGGCGCTCAATCTCGTCCGGGTCGGTGATCGCGGTGAGATTAAACCGGGCGTTCCACTCCAGGAGAACCCGCCGATAGGTCGCGAATTGAGCGAGTTGGTCAGCACTGAGTGGAACACCGTTCGCGTGGGCGGCGGGGGCCAAACCGGGCCAGGACGCAATCGCCGCCATGCGCTGGCGGTCGCCGGCCGCGTCATCGGCGGAATGTTGGGTCGATAGCTGCCGCCGTGGCTCGTCGCTGCTCGCGATCACCTATCTGCCTCGCCTAGACGTCTCCTCGTTGCGGATTCGGCGGGTATCTCGACAGTTTACCCGACCGCGACCGTTGATGCGAAAACGGGTGTCCCATTGGGGCGATCAGCGGCCGGCGCCAGCAAGGAGCGGGCGGCGGCGGCGATATCGGCGGGGGTCAGCCCGGCCTGCTCCCGTAGGCGGCCTTGCGACGCATGGTCAAAGACGCGATCCGGCACGCCCAGCACCCGGACCGGGGTCGACACCTGGTGGGCCGCCAGCAACTCCAGGACACCGGCGCCAAAGCCGCCGGCGGCGGCGCTCTCTTCGACGGTGACGATGGCCCGGCAGCGGGCGGCGAGGTCGAGGATCAGTCGGGCGTCGAGCGGCTTGACGAACCGGGCGTTGATTACGGCGGCGGCGATCCCGTCGGCGGCCAACCGGTCGGCGGCGCGTTCCGCCGGCAGGACCATGGCCCCGACCGCCAGGATGGCGACATCCGTACCGTCGCGCAGCACTTCGGCCCGGCCGATCGGCAGCGCGTGCAACGGCTCGTCGGTGGCGACGCCGGCGCCGGTGCCCCGCGGATAGCGGACCGCGCACGGGCCGGCGGTGTGCTCCACCGCGGTCTTCAGCATGTGCCGCAGCTCGTTCTCGTCCTTCGGCGCCATGATCGTCATGTTCGGCAGGCACCGGAGGTACGAGAGATCATAGACGCCGTGGTGGGTGCGGCCGTCGTCACCGGCGAACCCGGCGCGATCCATCGCGAAGATGACCGGTAGCCGCTGGATGCAGACATCGTGCACGATCTGGTCGTAGGCACGCTGGAGGAAGGTCGAGTAGATGCCGACGACCGGTCGCAACCCTTCCGCCGCCAGGCCGGCGGCGAAGGTGACCGCGTGCTGCTCGGCAATGCCCACATCGTAGAACCGGTCCGGATGCGCCGCCTGGAACTTGCCGAGCGAGGTGCCGCCCGGCATCGCGGCCGTGATGGCGACGACGCGGGGATCGTCGTTCGCCAGCTCGATCACGGTGCGGGCAAAGACATCCTGGTATTTCGGCGGCGCCGCCGGCGCCCCCGGAATTGCCGGAGCGGAGACGGCGTGGCCGCGCTCGTGATCGGTTTGGAAGGCGACGACACCCTTGCCCTTCTGGGTGACGAGATGGAGGAAGACCGGGCCCTCGACGTTGCGGGCCTGGCGAAGCGCTTCGATCGTGGCCCGGAGGTCGTTGCCATCGACCGGACCGACGTAGGTGAAACCGAGTTCTTCCCAGATCTGGGCGTGGTAGACAAACTCCTTGACCGAGTCCTTCCATCGTTTGCCGAGCTCGACCAGCAGCTCGCCCTGGGGCAGGCGCTCGGTGAAACGGGCCAGCTCGTCCTTGGCCCGGTTGTAGAGGCGGTCGGTGCGCATCCGGTCTAAATATCGGGAGAGGGCGCCGACGTTCGGCGCGATCGACATCTCATTGTCATTGAGGACGACCAGAAACGGCAGGTTGAGGATGCCGGCGTTGTTGAGGGCCTCGAACGCCATGCCACCGGTCAAGGCGCCGTCACCGATGACGGCGACGACCCGGCGATCGGGTTGGCCGGTCTGACGGAAGGCGGCCGCCATGCCCAGGGCGGCGGAGATCGAGGTCGAGGCATGGCCGGCGCCGAACGCGTCGTGCTCGCTCTCGTCGCGGGAGAGGAAGCCGGAGAGGCCGTTCTCCTGCCGCACGGTCTCGAATCGGGCGCGACGGCCGGTGAGCAGCTTGTGAGTATAGGCTTGATGGCCGACGTCCCAAACGATCCGGTCGCGCGGCGAATCGAAGACGGTATGAAGGGCGATCGCCAACTCAACCGTTCCCAACGAGGCGCCCAGGTGGCCGCCGTTCCGGCTGACGACCCGGATCAGCTCGGTCCGCACGTCATCGGCCAGGGCGTGCAACTCGGCCAGGGCGAGGCTCTTGAGGTCGGCCGGGCCGGCGATCCGGTCGAGAATTGGGGTGGGTATCCCTTGGGCAGGGATTGTGGCGGGCGCCGGCTCGCGACCGGGAACGGTGCCGGATGCCATGACGGATCTCCTTGCCGGCCCGGAACGCGCCAGATGGGCGGCTCATGCCGGGATGCCAGCGATGTAGAACGCCGGTCCAGGCGCCGGCGCCGGTGGTCGCGCCGAAGCGGCCCATTCCGGGTGCGTTCGCAAGGCGGTGGCCAGCGGGCTCGGCGCGACCACAACGCCGCTTCTTCTGTGAATTATCTCACAAACAACGGACGGTCATGGCCCGAGATTGGGAGCCGCGTCACGTTCCCGCGCCATCCGGCGGGATCGCGTTTGGCTGGACGATGGGGGCTGAGGCGGGGATCGTCACCTCGTCCAGGGCGGCCTCGTTGGCGACGAGCGTGTCGTCGCGCTCGACCTCGGCCGCTGCTGCCGCCGCGGCGCGATTGTCGGCGTCCGCGGTGTCGTCACGGTTGAAGGACTGGTCTCGGTCATCGGTCATCGTGTCTCTCCTGGTGATGTCGAGGAGTCGGGGCTCGGGTTGAGCCTGATCTCGGCACCCATGATAGCGCGGTTGGGTGCGGTCGTCGGCGGCGCGAGAAACGGCCGCCGCGCCGATCTCGAATTGCCAGCGCAACCATCGCTTGCCATGTAAACGCGCGGCGAGCGCCGCTTGGCACGAGGACGGGGGCGCCTCGCGCATGGTATGTAAGTTGGGTTGGAGGCGCCGCTCCCTTTGCTTCGCGCGTCTCGAAAAGGAGGGAACGACGATGACCATGCCGCCCACGCCGTCCGCTGAGCCGCGATCGTACTGGCACGCCACCGCCGCGCCGCTGGTGCCGGGCGATCCGCTGCCCGCCGAGGCTGAGGTCGTGGTCGTGGGGGGCGGGCTGCTCGGCTGTTGGACGGCCTATTGGCTGGCGCGGGCCGGGGTGGCGGTGACGCTGATCGAGCGCACCGCGATCAGTTGGGGAGCGACGGGGCGCAACGGCGGCTTCGTGGTGACCGGGACGGCGGCGGGCTATGCCGATATGGTCAAGCAGGTTGGGCGGGAGGCGGCGCGTGACCTCTGGCGGCTGACCGAAGAAGGACAGGCGCTGACCGGGCGGATCGTGGCGGAGGAAGGGATCGCCTGTGACTACCGCACGCCGGGGACGCTCAGCCTCGCCCTCTCCGCCGACTCGCTCGACGAGATGCGCCGACACCTGGAGGCGATGCGCGATGACGGTCTCTCCGGTGCGCTGCTTGACCGCCGGGAGGTGCAGGCCCTGATCGGGACACCGCTCGGCCCGGAGATCACCGGCGGCAGCTTCTTCGCCGATGGCGGGCTGCTGCACTCGGCGCGTTACCTCGCCGGGCTCGCCAGCGCGGCCCGGCGGCGGGGGGCGGGCCTCTGCCGGGCGGGCGTGACGGCGCTCGTTACCGAAGGGGAGCGGACGCGGCTCGAGACGACGGCGGGACCGATCCGGGCCCGGCGCGTGATCGTGGCGGTCAATGCTTGGACCGATGAGCTGGTGCCGGGCCTGGCGGGGCTGGTGGAGCCGGTCCGCGGGCAGATCCTCGCCTACGACCCGTTGCCGCCGGTGTTCACGACCGGCGTCGGCGCCTCGGTCACGCCGACCGGCGAATACTGGCAGCAGACCCCGGAGGGAACGATCGTGATCGGCGGTTGCCGCGCCGACGCGCCGAACGGCGATGTCGGAGTGCGCGAGATGGTGCCGACGCCCGATGTTACCGGCGCGATCGAGGCGGTCCTGCCCCGGCTGTTCCCGGCCCTGGCCGGCTCACGGGTGGCCCGGCGCTGGGCGGGGCCGATGGCCTTCACGGCGGATCATCTCCCCATTGCCGATGCCGCGCCCGGATTGCCGGGCGTCTGGGTCACGGGGGGCTTTTCCGGCCACGGGATGCCGTATGGGCCGCGCCTCGGCCAACTCCTGGCCGAGGCGGCGATGACCGGCACGACGCCCGCGCCATTGGCCCCGTTGCGGCTCGATCGCCCGACGTTGACGCCGCTGGCGGGGACGACGTAGGTTCGCCGCGGACCGTGACTTGGACGAATTCGCGACATCGATGCTCGTTTGTCGTGTGCTCCTCGCCGCCCAGCGTCGCGTGCATGCGTTACACGCTCAAGGCTGTCCGCTGGACGGGTCGATGGCCGGGATGCCGGGGGCGGCGTCACCTGGCATTATCAGGACCACGGTCAGGGGAGGGCTCGTGAGTTGCCACTCCTCGGCGGCGCGCTTCAGGATCGTGAGCGCGGTCCGCCAGTCGCGGGGCGCGGCGCGCGCCAGCTCGTCGAAGTGTTCCAGGATCAGCAGGCGGCCAGACTCCGATCCGGCCGCGAAATCACCGAGGCAATCGGCGAAGGCGTCCCAGTTGTGGCCGAAGTAGTCCGGGAAATCGAGGTCACGGGCAACCCTGGCCAGGAATTCCGCTTTCGTGGCAACGCTGTCGCCGGTGAGGCGAGTCACGGTCAAGCCGTCCGCAATCGCCTGTTGGATGAGCGTTTGCGCCATCGCCGGCGATTCGAGGCGGAAGACCCCGGATTGAAATCGATGGCCGCGCATCGGCCGTGCCGGCCGCGATGCGGGGGCAGGAGTTGACCCGGCGAGCCCGCTGATGAGCAAGCGCACCCTCGTCAGAAAATCGGCAAGTCCAGCGTTTACGGATCGATCCTCGCCTTGCTTGGGGCTAGTCATCGGAGAAGATAACCTCGACGAAGCTCTGATAGTGGTCGGCGGTGTAATAGAGCACCGCGCCGTCATCGCCGGCGACGATGCGGCGGGCGCCGCGGTGATCGAGGCCGGGCGTGATGACCGTGTACTCGCGATAGG
>JALZJP010000154.1 GCA_030859715.1 Chloroflexota bacterium | reverse complement strand
AACCGAGCCAAGCCCGTCTAGCGTGAATTCCCATCGCCCATCTTCGTATTCGATCACGTAGCCAGGAGTTGCGGCGCTTGACCCCGGACTATTTGCGAGCCAGCCGACGATCATCAATTCCCGCCGCTGTCGGACTCGATCGTCGTCCATCATTTCCTCCTGCACCGCCTTGTGACAGCTTCCAAATTAGTACATATGTTCGATTATCGCAAGGTGTGACGCCGGGGAACCGCATCGGACGTTGTAAAAGCATTAACACCCGGCACGCTCAGGAGGGTACGGACAGCGGCTGGCGAATACGTCGGGTGTACGATTGGCTACAGCGACGGGGCTGTGGTGAGTGAGATACGGAGGTCAAATCATGTCACGAATGCTCGCGTTCGCCCTGGTTGGAATATTGATGGTTGTCGCGATGACGCCCGCCTTCGCTCAAGATGATGTGCTCTCGGCGTCCATCCTATCTGGCGACTGCGAGAGCGGTAGCACGCTGGCCCAGTTGACCAGTTTAGAACTTCCGATTGGTGGCGAGGTTGGCGCGGCAGAAGGTCGCACCGCGGCTTCATCCTTTACCGCCGCGCCAATCGGGTTCGACCAACTGACCGCCTCAAACCATGCCATTGAGGCTGGCGACAGTTGCGGTGCGATTGGCGGATCAATCAATTCGGCGGGCGCCCTTATCGTCGTCCTCTCCGGCGATGAGGGTGACAATGGGATCGCCTATTTGAGTCCGAGTGCCGCGATTGCGGGGCAAACCGATGTCTCGGTATTTCTCGCACCCTCGACTGATGATGAGGAAGGACAAGCGGGGATTCAGGCTGAATTGGCTGAACAAGCGGAGGTCGTCGCCGAAGAACCGCTGCCAACGCTTGAGGCTGAAGTCACCTCCACTGGTTACACCGATGAGGAGCGCGCGTATGCCTCGCAAATCATCGAGTACACTGACACGATGTCGTCGAGCCTGGAACGGTTCGGTGGACTGATGACGAATAATCAGATTGGTAATGATTCATGGACGACCAGTGTAGTTGCCGAACTGGTCATTTGGAATGCAATCTATCTTGAGCTAAGCGAACTCGACCCTCCACCTGCCTATACGGAGATTCACCGGTTGGCAGTTGACGCGTTCGCGCTCTATGTTGCCGCAGGCGAAGACATTGTGTTCGCTCTGGACAACTTCAATGTCGCGTCGCTCGAGTCGGCCACGGTGAAGATCGAGCAAGCAACCAGCCTCATCCTGCAAGCGACGGAGCTTACAAACATGCTGGCCGAGGAGCGAGGCCCATGAACGGCAGCTACCAGCAGGTCACGCTCGACCACGGCGGCACGAGTTGGCGCGGCCGCTACAGCTACCTCGACCCCGCCACCGGCAACCGGGTCCATCGCCGGGTCCATGCGCCGACGAAGAAGGCGTGCCAGGCAAAGGTCCGAGACGCGCTGGCGAAGATCGAGGCCGGCGAGACACCGAAAGATGACAAACTGACGGTCGCCGTGTTCCTGGATCGTTGGTTAGGCACGGTCGAAGGAACGGTGCGGCCATCGACCTATCGCCGGTATCGGGATCTCCTTACCAAGCATGCCTACCCGCAGATCGGGAATACAAGGCTGGTTAAGCTGACCGCGCTCGATCTCCAGGCGCTCTACGCGGATCGGGTTGCCGCCGGCCTCTCCCCCACCACTGTGCGCCAGATTCACGCCGTTCTCCATCGCGCCTTGCGCCAGGCGCATCAATGGGGCCTCGCCGATCGCAACGTGGCGTCGTTGGCGACCGCCCCCCGGCGGGCGAAGCCGATGCTCACCACATGGAGCGCGACCGAGGCGGCAACCGTGCTGGCCCACGCTGCGGGCACCGACCTGGATGCCTTGTGGCACGTCGCCCTCCTCTGTGGCTTGCGGCGCGGCGAGCTGCTGGGGTTGCGGTGGGAGGATGTTGATCTCATTCGCGGCTCAATCGCGATTCGGCACACGATGAGCCGGGGCAAGGACGCGAGCTGGCACTTGGGTGAGCCGAAGACCGGCAAAGGCCGCGCCATCGCCGTATCGACCGCGCTCGTGGCCACGCTCGTAGCCCATCGCGATCGCCAGGCATTCCAGCGGCAACGGCTGAACGACGCCTGGATCGAGACCGGCTTTGTGTTCACCAATCGCACGGGCGGTCCGCTGCACGTCAACCGGCTCGCCCAGGCATTTCGCCAGCTTATCGCCGAGACCGGTGTACCCAAGCTGCGGCTGCACGACCTTCGCCACTCGTGCGCCACCTTGCTGCTTGGCGCCGGCGTGCCGGTCCATGTCGTGGCCCGCCGGCTGGGCCACGCCAAGCCGAGCATGACATTGGACGTGTACGCGCACAGCATTGCCGGTGATGATGCCGGCGCGGCGGAGCGGCTTGCCGTGCTTCTCGGGGATGGCGGGGCCGCGAGTCCCTCGACTCCGGAAGCCGCCCGGGCGCCCCTGGCGGAGGGCTCCTGAACCGGGTTCGCGTCACTTTGGCGTCACCTGGCGGCGCGAATGGACCGTTTTCCCAGTGATGGAGCCACTATTGACATAGTGGTGCCGGATAAGGGACTCGAACCCTTACAGCCTTGCGGCCACCAGCTCCTAAGGCTGGCGTGTCTGCCAATTCCACCAACCCGGCAACGCTCCCGCGCTCCCGTAGTGTACTGGCTCAATCTCCCCACCGGCCACCGTCAATTCCGAGGCCAAGATTGCCCAATGCCAGGCGCTCGGCTACGATGCCAGGCAGCAATCGACCTCCCCGGTTTACGAAAGGCGGCGTCATGAGCGTGAAGAATCAGGCTTCGACGGTCCCATGGAATCGGTTCGGCAAGACCGGGCAGCGCGTGCCGCCGATCTCGATCGGCTGCGCCCCGATCGGCGATATGCCGGAGGCGTTCGGCTACGGTGTCTCCGAGGAGGATGCGCTGGCCACGATTCGGGCCGCGCTCGACAGCCCCATCCCCTACATCGATACCGCGGCCCTGTATGGCAACGGCGAGAGCGAGCGGCGGGTCGGCCTCGTCCTGCGCGAGCGCGGCGGCTTGCCCGCGGGCGCCGTCCTGCAAACCAAGGCCGGCCGTGATCCGGTCAGCAACGACTTTTCGGGCGACACGGTCCGGCGCCGGTTCGAGCGGTCGTTGCAGTTGCTCGGGGTTGACCGGATCGAGTTTGTCTACCTCCACGATCCGGAGCACACCACGTTCGACCAGGCGACCGCGCCAGGCGGTCCAGTCGCGGTGCTCCAAGATCTCAAGGAGCAAGGCGTCATCGGCTACCTCGGGGTGGCGGGCGGCCCGATCGCGCTGGAGATGCGATATGTCGAGACCGGCATCTTCGACGCGGTGATCACCCACAATCGCTACACCCTGCTCAATCGCTCTGCCGAGCCGCTCATCCAGTACGCGGCCGAAAAGGGCCTGGCGGTCCTCAACGCCGCGCCCTACGGCTCGGGCCTGCTGGCGAAGGGACCGGCCGCCTATCCCAGATATGCCTATCAGCAGGCATCCCCGGAGCTAATCGACCGGGTCAACCAATACGCTGCCATCGGCGCCCGCCACGGCGTGCCGCTGCCGGCCATCGCGCTTCAGTTTTCAACTCGTGATCCCCGGATCACCAACACCATCGTCGGCATGAGCAAACCAGAACGGATCGAGCAAACGCTCGACCTCTACCAGCATCCCATTCCCACCGAGCTCTGGGCCGAGATCGGCGCTGTTGACTACGCGACCGACGATCCCGAAATCGGCCGGTTCCAACGGGCCGAGGAATAGGCCCATCGACTAGTGCGTACCCCGCGCCGCGGTAAAATCTTGGTAAACATGGAGAAATTGCTGCCGCCCTCCCCTTGCGGAGCGGGCCGGCAGCCGCTATAGTGATGCTCATGTACAGCTTGGCGGGCGCCACCACTACCGACACCGCGATGATGATGGTCACCATGATTGGGAAGACCATTATTATCGTGCCTGCCGGTTCGGGGGTGCGCTGCTAAGGACGCGGGGCACAACCAGGACGGATCGGCGGGCGGGGCGAAGATCGCACCCGCCTTTTTGTTGGTTAATCGCCGGTAGATCCCGACAGCACGACGAATCGGTATCCTGGCTCGAACGTGACCGATCTGGCGGCCGGAACACTCGTCGTAACCCGCTACAAAGGCGTGAATCCCGCAATGAACGGAGCCGGGTGATGATCGTACTCAAATTTGGCGGCACGTCGGTCGGCGACGAAACCCGGATTCATCAGGCGGCGGCGATCGTCGAGTCCCAGCCAGCCCCGCGGGTGGTCGTGGTCTCAGCCGCGTCCGGCGTGACCAATGTCCTCCTGGCCGCCGCTCGGGCCGCTGGCGACGGTGATCGGACCAGCCTCGAGGAATTGACCGGCCGCGTCCGAGCAAAGCACGACGGGTTGGCCGCCAGCGTCGAGGCGGAGCCCGATCGGCTACTGGCCATCGCCGAGCTCGACCAGCTCCACGCCCGGCTGGACGAAGCGTTGGCCGATGTCCTCGCCGCCGGCGGCCTGAACCCTCGTGACTCCGACCGGATCGTGGCCACGGGCGAAAAAGCGATGAGCGTGCTGATGGCCGCCGTCCTCCGCGGTCGCGGCCTGCCGGCCACGCACGTCTACGCCGATCTGGTGGTCGCCACGGATAGCCGGTTCGGCAATGCCCGCCCCGACCGCCAGCGAACCCGGGAGCGGGCCGCGGCGGTAGTGCGTCCCCTCCTCGATGAGGGTCAGACCGTCGTCGTCACCGGGTTCATTGGCGGCAGTCCGGATGGCGAGACCACGACGCTGGGCCGGGGTGGCTCGGATTACAGCGCGACCCTGATTGGCGCCGCCCTGGGCGCCGACGAGGTGCAGATCTGGACCGATGTGCCCGGCGTCCTCTCGGCCGATCCCCGCCGGGTCGAGGCAGCCCGGGTCGTGCCCCACATCAGCTACGACGAAGCGCAAGAGCTGGCCCACTTTGGCGCCAAAGTGCTTCACCCGCGGACGATTCGGCCGGCCGTGGCGCTGGGCATCCCGGTTCGCATCCTCTCGACCTTCGCGCCGAACGAGCCGGGCACGCTGGTGACTCGGGAATCAACGGGCGATACCGTCAAGGCCGTCACCGCTCTGCATGACCTGATGCTGCTGACGGTCGATGTCCCGGAACTGGAGGATTTGGCCGCGGCGTCCGCCACCGTCTTCACCAGCCTGCACGACGAGCGGATCGAGATCGCCGCCGTGTCTCAAGCATCGTCGCGGCGCCGGATGACCTACCTGGTCGATGCCAACGCCCATGGCGGCTGCCTCCAGGTCCGGGAGCGATTGGAGAACGCCCTGGCGGAGGCCGACATTGAGGCGGTGGTTGGCTGCGCCGAGGAGGTGGCCCTCGTTGCCGCCGTTGGCGAAGGCGCCGCCGCCCGGCCCTCGGCCCTCGCCCGTATGCTTGAAGTGTTGAACCGGGCCGGCGTCTCGGTCCTTTCCGCCAGCCAGCAGCTCTCCAATGTGGCGCTGACGGCGGCCATCCCTTCGGCGCAGGCCGAGCGGGCCGTCCTGGCCCTCCATATGGCATTCATTCAATCGGAATCACGGCCGAACCAGGGCCGGCGGCCGCGCCGGTCCGAGCTACTGGCCGAAAGCGTCCGCGTCGGCTAATCCGCACCGGGTGTGATCGCCGGTGTGAAGGAGATCAGAGATGGAACACGCGGGCGATGAGCGTATCCCCGTCGCCGTACTCGGGGCCACGGGCAGCGTTGGCCAGCGATTCGTGCAGCTCCTGGCGACGCACCCCTGGTTCCGTGTCGCCGAGCTGGTGGCCTCGGAGCGGTCGGTCGGCAAAGCCTATGCTGAAGCCACGGACTGGCGGCTCGACGCGACGATGCCGGACAGCGCGGCTCGGCTGGCGGTCAAGGATTACAGCGGCTCACTCGACAGCCCCGTGGTCTTTTCCGCCCTCCCCGGTGAGGTGGCCGAGGAGATCGAGCAACGCATGGCCCGCGAGGGCCGCGCCCTCTTTACCAACACCTCCCGGCACCGGATGGAGCCGGACGTACCGCTGCTCATCCCGGAGGTCAATCCCGACCATGTGCGGGCCCTTGACCGCCAGCGCCAGCGACGCGGGTGGAGCGGCTTCATCGTGGCCAACCCGAATTGCTCGGCGATCCATCTCAACCTGGCCCTGAAGCCGCTCCAGCAAACGTTTGGCCTGGAAGCGGTCTTCGTCGCCACACTCCAAGCCGTCTCCGGCGCCGGGTATCCGGGCGTGCCATCGCTCGACATCATCGACAACGTGGTGCCGTTCATCCCCGCCGAAGAAGAAAAGATGACCGAGGAAACGCTCAAGCTGCTCGGCGGCTATGACGGCGGCTTCCAGGATGCCGAGATCGCGATGTCCGCCCATTGCAATCGCGTCCCGGTGCGCGATGGCCACACCGAGTGTGTCTCGGTCCGCCTCACCCGCCCCGCCGATCCCGACGAGGTCATCGACGCCTTCGAGTCCTTCCGTGGCCGGCCGCAGGAGCTGGGGTTGCCGAGCGCACCCGCCCAACCCGTGATTGTTCGCCACGAGCTGAACCGGCCGCAACCCGTGCTTGACCGCGACGCCGCCGCCGGCATGGCGTCGGTTGTCGGCCGGGTCCGGCCCTGTCCGTTGCTCGGCACCAAGTTCGTGGTCCTCGGTCACAACACGATCCGCGGCGCCGCCGGGGCCTCGATCCTCAACGCCGAGCTGTTCCGGGTCGAAGGTCTGCTTCCCGTGTAGCGTCTTGCCGGGAGGGCGCGGCCCGGCCGAGATCACCGGTGCGAGGACCATGCCTCGCCGGCGTCGACCGTCCCGGCCGGTATACTTCAAGCCCCGGGTGGAGACGGGGCGGAGGAGGCGAAGGGTGCGGTTTCAGGGCAAGGTTGCCGTCGTGACCGGGGCCAGCAATGGCATCGGCCAGGGCATTGCCGAAGCGTTCGGGCGAGAGGGCGCGAACGTCATCATCAACTATCACCGTGACCGCGACGGGGCGGAACGGACGGCGAGCGCGATCGCAACATCTGGCGGCCATGCTGTCGTGCTGCAAGCCGATGTTGGGGCCGAGGCCGACGTGAACACCATGTTCAATCAGATCGACGAGGCGTTCCCGACCATCGACATCCTCGTCAACAACGCGGGGATTGGACCGTCTGACGGTCCATTGCACCACACCTCGTTCGACACCTGGAACCGGGTGATCCAGACCAACCTCCACGGCCCCTTCCTCTGCTCACGCGAGGCCGGGCGCCGGATGGTCGAACGTGGGACCAAGGGTCGGATCGTCAATATCTCGTCCGTGCACCAGGAATCCTGTTTCGTCGACGGCGGCGCCTATTGCGTCTCGAAGGCCGGCCTCCGCAACCTGACCCGGACCATGGCGATCGAGCTCGGCGCATTTGGGATCACGGTCAACGACGTCGCCCCCGGCATGATCATGACCCGGATGAACACGCGAGCGATGAGCGATGCGGACCACCTAGCCTGGGCCGAGTCGCAAATCCCGATCAATCGCGCCGGCCAACCGGACGACATCGCCAACATGGTCCTGTTCCTGTGTTCCGAGGCCGGCGCGTACTGCACCGGCGGCACCTATTATGTCGACGGCGGCTGGATGCTGACCTGGCCGCCCGTCTGAGACCAGCGCCCGTTCATCCCGGCCGGGACGGCCTCGCCGCCCGGTGATCGTCGCCCCCAGCGCACCAAGGGGGACACCAGCGCTACTCTCTGGTGTCCCCCTTGGTGCGAACCCCGGAGCAATGATCGTGCCTACAGTCGCTGGTACTCTTCGAGGTCCAGCACGAACACCGTCGCGGCGGCGGCCCGCGGCGCCTCCGCCGTCTCGGCCGGGGCGACGCCCGACCGGGCGTGTTGGCGAATCAGGTTCAATACGATGTCGACCTGATCCTCGTCCGCGCCGATCATGAGGGTCGTGTTACCGCGGCGGAGGAAGCCGCCCGTGCTCGCCAGCCGGGTTGCCCGAAACTCGGCTTCGAGCAAGGCATCGACCACGGCGTCCGCCGCCTCGTTTTGGATCACGGCGATGATCAGTTTTTTCATGCGTTCCTGCCCACCATACTGAAAGCGGCAACCGCGGGTTGGGCGGCCACTGGCCCTCGTCAGTCACCCGCTCCCTTGTCTATCGCCCGCTTTATCGGTCAGAGCTGACGAATTTCCTCGTCCCCGAGTATACATCGCGCCGGGTCGACTCCGTTTCGACCGTCACCAGGGGCGGTTTGATCCGCTCCGGCCCGCGTCGAGGTAGCTCTGTAACAGCACGGCCGCTGCCACGGCGTCGACTCGCTCTTTGCGCCGCGCCCGCGACGTGCCCGACGCGATCAGCGAGCGTTCCGCGATCGCGGTGGTCAATCGTTCGTCCCAAAAGTGCATCCGCACCCCGGCGTCCAGGGCCCCTTCGAGCTTCGCCGCGAACGACCGCACCAAGGCGGCCTGGGGCCCCTCGCGACCGGAAAGACCGGTCGGCAATCCGACCACCAGATGCGCCACCTCCCAGGTCTGGATCAGATCCCGAATCTCCTGCAGATCGCGCGGGCCGCGTTGCACGGTCGCCAGCGGCGAGGCGATCGCCCGCGATTCGTCGCTAACGGCCACGCCGACGCGCCGCTCACCGACATCGAGGGCCATCGCTCGCCACCGTGACGCGGCTTCGCCCGCGTTTCCCCTAGGAGCCATCGTCAATTTCAATCCGGCCGGGGTTCGCCGGCATGTTGGCTGAGAACAGGCGAAGCCCCGGCTCGATCTCGTAGTGAGCGACTTCCGGCATGCCATCCAGGATTGCCGCGACCTCATCGTCGCTCTTGCCCGCCAGTTGCTCCGCCAGCTCGGTCCGCCTGGCCTCGGTCAACACAAGGTCCGCTCGCGCCGCCGCATCGACCTGAAACCGGGCCCCCTCGGCCGTACCGGCCAAGATGCTGACATCCTCCGCATCGAGCGCGATCGGGCCCAGCCGCACGCCCTCGGGTTGCGTGGCCAGTAGCTCCGCGCTCAACTCGCTCGCGAGCCGCTCGGCGGCGACCGCCTGGTCATAGGTCAACACCGAAACCGTTCGCTCCGCGATCAAGCTGACCGAATTGGTCGCGGCTCCAACCTCCTGATCGAACGTATCGGTGCCTTCCCGGACGATGAGCGTCGGCTCCACGATAGCAACGTCGGTGGCGGCCCCCGCGCCCTCTCCCCGCAGCTCGGCCTCGACCAGCTCGCCGAGGCTTGCTTCCACCATTTGCCGCAAGACGTCGAGGTCCGCCGGCGCGACCGTTTGCACCTCACGGTCGCTGCCGCCGGCGGTTGGACCCTGTCGATTGCTGTAGTAGACCCCGTTCGGCAGCCGGCCGCCGATCTCCCCGGTGGCGACGTTTCCGACCGTCCCCGGCTCGATCGCCTCGATGGCGCCTTGGGCCTGGCCGGGAACACCCGTCACCGCATCGGCCGCCGGCACGACCACCGGCTCGACAAACTGAAAATCCGCGCCCGATTCAGTCGCCAGCGCGGTCCCGGCTTCGACCGTCTGCTCGGTCGCCGTCGGGTTTGCCAGCCGGATCGAGCCACTGGCCACCCCGTCCGGGATGGCCGCGATGCCGGTCGTTGGCACCGAGAGCTCGGCCACAACCGTGACGGTGGCCGGCGTCCCCGGCAGCACGAAGGCAGCCTCCTCATCGAACGGTTCGCCATCCGCCGTCACGTCGAACACGAGCGCGGAGTTGATCGGAACCGTCGCCAGCTCCAACCTGACCGCCGCCGATGGCAGCAAGAAATTCAGGGCCGTCACGATCACCAGCACCACGAACAACGCCACGCCGGCAACGACGAGCGGCGAAGCCCGTGCCCGATCGCCGACCCAATGGAGGCGACGGGGAGTGTCTGGCGCGACCGCAACCTCGACGCCGTCGTCTTGAAGCGACGGCTCGCCCGTGCCCGCCGCGGCCGTCGCGGCCTCCGGTACCGGCGCGGCGGCCGGACTCGGACGTCGCCGCTGGCTCGCGACCACGGCCGAGACGCGATCCCGCAGGCGCCGTGTCATTCCCGGAACGGGCTGGTGAACGAGCGGCTCCGCCGGCCACCGCGCCACCGCCTCACCCTCGGTGATCGTGCTTACGACGTCCTCATTTGGGAACGCGGTGGTGCTGACAACCCCCGCCGGTGGCCGCGCGGGCTGATCGGCGGGAACCACGGGCGTTGGCCGGGGCACTGGCACGGCCGTCCTGCCGGGATCCGGCTGGTCGGCTGCCACCGACTCGGGCTTCGCCGCCCGCGGTGTCGGGGCCGGCTTGGGCGCCGGGGCTAGCGCGGCGTCGAGACCGAACAGCTTGGCCAGTTGCACCCGCGACGGGTCCGGGGTCCGGATGGCAACCGGATGGCGACCATGGTCGGCGACATCGCGCAGCGTCCGAAACTCGGCGGCGGTCAGAAAGAGTGGGCTGTCATTCGGAATCGTCAGCTCGACCGGCGCCAACCCGCCCGCCCGGACCCGATCGAAGACATCCAGCAGCGTGTCGTCCGGCCCAATCGCGATAGCATTGGCGGCACGACCGCCCTTGACGCGGGACGTCATACGCCACCGGGACGAGAAGGGAAGCCGGGGCCGCGCAAAGCCATGTTCGTTCCTAGCCGCCCAAGCCGCGGCGGACGATATGCTCCACCCCGGCCAGTGCCGCGTCCAGCTTCGTCGCGTCTTTGCCGCCGGCCTCGGCTAGGTCCGGCCGGCCGCCGCCACGCCCATCGATCACGGTCGCCGCCTCGCGCACCAGGTCGCCCGCCCGCACCCCACGCGCGATCAGGTCCGGGGTGACGATCGACAAGAGGCTGGGCCGACCGTCGATGACCGTGCCAAGCATGATGACCCCGGAATCGAGCCGGTCGCGCAACCGGTCGCCAAGCTGGCGCAAGCCTTCCTTCGAATCGGCCTCGACGCGGGAGGCCAAGACCCTGGTGCCATCGACCGCGACCGCCTGATCGAGCAGCTCGCCAATCCGCGCCCCGGCGACGAGGCCCCGGAGCCGGCTCGCTTCCCGCTCGAGAGCCCGGATTCGCCCGTGCAACGATTCGATCTGGGCCGGAACCTCGCTCCAGGGGACGCGCAGCGCCCGGCCGGCGACATCGAGCGTCCGTTGCTGGGCCAGCATCCGCCCCACCGCTTCGGTTCCGGTGACGGCCTCGATCCGGCGCACCCCGGCGGCGACGCTCCCCTCGGACAGGATCAAGAATGGACCGATCTCGCCCGTGAATTGGACGTGGGTGCCGCCACAAAGCTCCCGCGAGAAGCCGTGGATCGTCACCACGCGAACGGTGTCGCCATACTTTTCACCGAACAGGGCGGTGGCGCCGCCCGCCACCGCCTCCTGGTAGCTGGAGCTGTTGGTCTCAACCAGGCGATTCTGCACGATCTCGCGGTTGACGATCTCGGCGATGCTATCGAGCTGCTCCGCCGTTACCGCGTCGAGGCTGGTGAAGTCGAAGCGAAGACGTTCGGGGGCGACGAGCGATCCCGCCTGATGGGTTTCATCGCCCAACACCAGTCGTAACGCGCGGTGCAACAGGTGGGTCGCCGTGTGGTTGCGCCGGATCGCCTGTCGCCGTTCCACGTCAATCTCGGCGCGGCCGGGCTCGCCGGCGCGGACGAACCCCTCGGCCACGGTGCCCCGGTGGACAATGAGATCGGGCGTCGGCTTGTAGGTGTCGTCAATGTCAATCAGGCCGGTCTCGGTCCGCAGCGAGCCGGTATCACCCATCTGGCCGCCGGACTCACCGTAGAACGGTGTCCGGTCCAAGATGATCTCGACGGTCTGCCCCGCGTCCGCTTCGGTGACTTGCCCCTCGGCGCCGATCAGCGCCACCACGGTGCTGGCCGCCGCGCTGTCGTCGTAACCCAGAAAGTTCGTCGCGTGCCCGGCAGCGGCAACGTAAAGCTCGGTGCGACCTTGAGCCAGGTCTTTGAAGGCGGTGGCCGCGCTTCCCCGGCTCGTCGCCCGTTGGTCCGCCAGCGCCGCCGCGAACCCCGCCCGATCGACCTCCAGCCCATGCTCCCGCGCCAGCTCAATCGTGAGATCGAGCGGAAAGCCAAAGGTGTCATGCAGGCGAAAGGCTTCATCACCGGGTAGCAGTTGAGCGACGGTTTCCCCTCGCTTGGCGGCGGCGCCGGCAAGATCGGCGACCAGCGACTCGAACCGGCCGATCCCGGCGCGGAGGGTGCGGCCGAACTGCTCTTCCTCGTGCGTCAATACTCGCTCGATCTGGCGCTGGCGGTCGCGCAGCTCCGGGTGATGATCGGCGAATTGTTGGATGACGACGCCGGCCACTTCCGCCAGGAACGGCCGCTCGAGCCCAAGCTGGCGCCCACTCCGCACGGCTCGCCGCACGATGCGACGCAGGACGTAGGCCCGTCCTTCGTTGCCCGGCAACACCCCATCGGCGATCAAGAACGCCGAGCCGCGAGTATGATCGGCAATGATCCGAAGCGCCCGATCCGTCTCCGCATCGACGCCATACGAGACGTTGGCCAGCGTTGCCACCCGTTGGATAATTGTCTGATAGAGGTCGATGTCGTAGAGCGACTCGGCCCCCTGCATCACCATCACCAGGCGCTCGAGGCCCATCCCGGTATCGACATGCTGTCGGGGCAGCGGGGCCCGCGAACCATCCAGCGCCTGCAGGTATTGCATGAAGACGTTGTTCCACACTTCGAGGAAGCGGGGGCTGTCACCGCCGGGAAATGCGGTCGCGGGATCGGTGCCGTACTGCTCGCCGCGGTCGAAGTAAATTTCGGAATCGGGCCCATTTGGCCCGGTGGGACCGACCGGCCCCCACCAGTTGTCGTCAAGGGCGCTGAGCTGTCGTTCGGGGACGCCGATCACGTCGCGCCAGATCGCCAGCGACTCAGCGTCGTCCGGATGGACCGTCGGGTAGAGGCGATCGGCCGGGATCCCCAATCGTTCGGTGAGAAATTCCCACGACCAGGCCAGTGATTCTCGTTTAAAGTAGTCGCCCACCGAGAAATTACCGAGCATGAAGAAGAAGGTGCAATGGCTGGCGTCGCCAACTTCCTCGATGTCGACCGTGCGGAAACACTTCTGGACGGTGACCATCCGGGCGGCGGGCGGCTGCTCCAAGCCGAGGAAGTAGGGCGTCATCTGTTGCATGCCGGCGGTGGTCAAGAGGACCGTCGGATCGTTGTGCGGCACCAGCGACGACGACGGCACGAGCCGGTGGCCGAGCTCCTCGAAGAACTCGACGAATCGGCGGCGCACATCCTCGCCAGACATCGGGTCCGGCATTGGCGACTGGGTCATGTGCGTAGCGACCTCGGACTTCGGTTGGCCAGACAGCGGCACTCGGGTGATCGATGGCACGGGAGCGGATTGTGCCAAACGGTCGCCCTTGACCGCAACGTGGTTCGTCCTCGAACAAGACACTTCCCGCTCGGTAACATACCAGACGGAAGCGATCGGCGGCTAGCCTCGGCCAACGACGAGGTCCTGGTATCGGCGCGAAGGCCGCTGAGAGCAACCGGCATCCAGTGACCCACCCGTTTTCCCGCCTGACAGACCCGGTTCCAGGATCACCGGCAGGTCGATTGGGTCCAAGATTCGCGCATAATTAGCACTAGTCATGCTATAACCATGGACGGGTAGGGTTGACGGATTTGGACCGCCGCTTGACGAATGATGCGCCCGGTCCCTTGGACATCTCCACGCCATCAACCGGCACATCGTCGCGCGGCAGCCCAGCGCGCTGACGCCCCGGAGGTATTGACCGCAATGATGTACGAAGTCACGTTTCAGATCGGTGGCGACGAGCAGACCGACCAAGTCGATGCCCCGGACGCGGCAACCGCCGCCTCCCGGGTCCGCAACGCGCACCAAACCGACGATGGCATGTTCGAATTGCTGTTGGTTCATCTCGTCGAGGAGGACGAGCCCGGCAGCCCCGAGCCGGCCACCGAACCGGTGCTCCCCGTCTCACACTAACGATTGACTGCCTTGACCGGGGGGCGGGCATCGCCATACGTTAGTGAACGTACACTAGGCGATGCCGAGCTTGTCACCAGAAACGAACGGGAGCGTAGGTGGCTACACCGTCCAATACGGAGCCGGCGTCATCGACCGTCTGGCTCGGATCCCCCGCCCCCTTGGGGGCCACGCCGGACGAAAACGGAACGAACTTCGCGATCTTCTCCGAGGGCGCAACCAGCGTAGATCTCTGCCTCTTCGACCGCGCCGATGATCCGGTCGAGCGGGAGTGCCTACCGCTGCCGGAGCTGACCGGCCATGTTTGGCACGGCTATCTGCCCGGCGTTGGCGCGGGACAGGTCTACGGCTACCGCGTTCACGGTCTGTACGACGCGGAAGACGGGTTGCGCTTCAATCCGGCGAAGCTCCTGGTCGATCCCTATGCCAAAGCGCTGACCGGCGAGGTCGATTGGTCCGGCCCGGTCTATGGCTACCGCCTTGGCGGCCGGGACCGCGACCTGGTGCCGGACCGGCATGACGATGCCGCGTGCGTGCCCCGATGCGTGGTCATCGATCCCAGCTTCGATTGGGGCGATGACCAGTTGCTCCGTATCCCCTGGCACGAGACCATCATCTACGAGGTCCACGTCAAGGGTTTCACCCAACAACACCCCGATATTCCAGAGGAGATCCGCGGCACTTACTCCGGCCTGGGCCACCCCACCGCGATCGCCCATTTGCTCCACCTTGGCATCACCGCGGTCGAGCTGTTGCCGGTCCATACCTACACCGACGAACCGTTTCTGATCGAGATGGGTCTCACCAATTATTGGGGATACAACACGCTGAACTTCTTCGCGCCCTCCGCCCGCTACGCCAGCAGTGGCCACCCGGGGGAGCAAGTGCGCGAGTTCAAGAGCATGGTCAAAGCCTTGCACGCGGCCGGCATCGAGGTCATCCTCGACGTGGTCTACAACCACACGGCGGAAGGGAACAACCTCGGGCCGACCCTCTCGTTCAAGGGCATTGACAACCGCGAATACTACCGGCTCGAGCCTGATCAGCCGCGCTTCTACATGGACTTCACGGGAACCGGCAACACGCTCAACGTGCGGCAACCGCAAGTCCTCCAGCTCCTCATGGATTCCCTCCGCTATTGGGTGCAGGAGATGCACGTCGATGGCTTCCGGTTCGATCTCGCCTCGGCCCTTGCCCGCGAGCTGTATGATGTGGAGCGCCTGTCGTCGTTCTTCGACACCATCCATCAGGATCCGATCCTGTCTCGGGTCAAGCTCATCGCCGAGCCATGGGATGTCGGTGAAGGCGGCTACCAAGTCGGCAATTTTCCAGTCCTCTGGACCGAGTGGAACGGTAAGTACCGCGACGCCGTGCGGTCGTTCTGGCGGGGTGACGACCGGCCGGTAACGGAGATGGGCTACCGCCTCACCGGCTCCAGCGACCTCTATCAGGGCGACGGCCGCCACCCCTACGCCAGTATCAACTTCGTCACCGCCCACGACGGCTTTACGCTCAACGACCTGGTGTCGTACGACCATAAGCACAACCAGGCGAACGGGGAAAACAATCGGGACGGTTCCGACCACAACATTTCGGCCAACTATGGCCACGAGGGCCCGACCGACGACCCCGAGATCCTCGCCGTCCGCCACCGGCAGCGTCGCAACCTGCTGGCGACCATCCTGCTGTCGCAGGGCGTGCCGATGCTGCTCGGCGGCGACGAGCTGGGCCGGACCCAACAGGGGAACAACAACGGCTACTGCCAGGACAACGAAATAAGCTGGTACGACTGGGATTTGACCGACGATGACCGCGCCCTGTTCGAATTCACCCGCCGGCTGATTGCCCTTCGCCAGGCCCAGCCCACGTTGCGGCGGCGCAAGTTCTTCCATGGCCGCCGGATTCGGGGGGCGGACGTGAAAGATCTCACCTGGCTTCAGACCAACGGTAAAGAAATGACCGACGCCCAATGGCACGACGCCAGCCTTGGCGCCCTTGGCCTCGTCCTCGCCGGCGACGCGATCGACGAGCGCGATCCGCGCGGCCAGCCGATCACCGGCGACACGCTCGCCATTCTGCTCAACGCCGAGGCCGAGCCGACGGTGTTCACATTACCAACCGCGGGTGGCAAACAGCCACCGCGGCGGTGGGAGATTCTGATCGACACCAACGATTCAACCATCGTGGCGGAAGGCGAGACGGGACGGGTCGTCGACGGTGGCGACGAAGTTGAATTGGCGTCACGCTCACTCCTGCTAGCTCGCCGGTTGAACGACGACGTTTGAACATCGTCGGCCACCCGAACGCCACACCCCGGTCTCGCGAACGCGAGACCGGGGTTTTGTCCATGGATAGTGTTCCGCGGCGGCTACAAGGAAGGTGGCTCCCGGTCAGTGGGGATGAGCGCCAGCAACTGGCGGAGGCGCTCGGCTTGGATTGGGCTGATCTCACCCAGCAACGCGGCCAGGCGCCGCTTGTACGCCACGCCCAACTCGTCGAGCAAGCGACGTCCAACCGGGGTCAAGACCGCCAGCACCATGCGGCGATCGGCCGGGTGGGGTCGTCGCTCGGCCCAGCCCTGGCGGGCCAGAATATCGACGTAGAGCGTCGCCGTCCTCCGGGCGACCGCCAACCGGCGCGCCAGCTCCGAGGGAGCCAGGCCGGTCTCTCCCACCTCACCAAGCTCCAGCAACGCGCCAAAGGCGCCGGCGGTGAGATCGAGGTCGGCCAGGGCATCGGCGGCGGCGCGGTCGAGCGCGCCGGCAGTCTTTAGCAACTGGGTAAAGGCCGCGAACCGGGTCAGGTCCGGCGATTCCGTCGTCTCCGGGCTGACGTGCGGTTCATGCGTCAGCCATCCGGGATGGACCGCCCGAGCGCCGGTCGCGACGCTGTCATGTTCGGGAAGGACTTGGACGTGGGCGGAATCGCGCATCGTACTACTCCGTTGAACAGGGGCGTGCCCCGCGAGTGATCGCTCGTTTAAGACGAGACGGACGCCTGTCGGGGGCCGACATCAGGCGCCGCCAGACAATCGCCGTGACCACCGGCCCAGCCACCGATACCTCTCACCCATCCAGTGTAGAGTCCCGGTGTCAAGGTCAAAGACGGGAAGCGTTGCCGAATCGCCGCCGTTCTCGTCGGAAAAAGATTGATCCCCTATCGGGAAAAGTTTGATTACGGTCGGTCAGATATGGTAGGCGGCCGCGATCGCCGTGTTCATGTCGCCGAAAGCTGAAAGCATCCGGCTGACCCTCCGAAAGCATCCTAAAGGAAGCTCAATCTCACACGATAGCGCCAGTTCCGCCAACTCCCGAGTAGCTGCTTAGCCTGGTTGTAGAAAGAAACAACAGAGTCGGCCATTGTCAATCACTCCCTCGTCCCCAAGCCTGGAACAGGGGACGATTGGCAATGACTGATAGTCTCGCTCTCTTCCACAATCGCTCTGTTGAAGCGGCGTGACGTTTGGAGCTAACTCCCGTCGATTAGGATGCTTCTACCTTGATCGATTGTTGCGGCCAGCCCGTGGCCCCGGCTGGTAGTGGCGGCCGGCGCTGGCTGGTGGCGACGTTGCCCTCGCCATCGGTGGCTCGCATCGTCAGCTCGCTGGTGTCCACGGTTGCCTCGAATGGGAACGCCCAGCGGACCCAGGTGAACGGCGGGTTGATCGATGGCTCGAGGGTCGCATCGGCCCAGGTCTCGCCCTCGTCCAGGCTCAGCTCCACTCGCGAGATGCCGCGATCGCCGGCCGAGGCGACGCCGGCCGCGATCACCGGTCCTGGTTGGAGCGTGTCGCGGCGGGTCGGGCTGTCGATCCGGCCCCAGATCTGGTAGGTCGCGGTGTCATCCCAGCCCCGGGTCTGCCAATAGCCGAGGAAATCGTGATCGACGAGCTCAATCCGTTGCACCCACTTGACGTTCTTCATTCCATAGATCGGCGGCACGATCAGCCGCGCCGGATAGCCATGATCGGGCGCCAGCGGCTCCCCGTTCATGCCGACCACGACCAGCACGTTCGGGTCCCGCCCGACCGCGACTGGGATCGAATCTTCATAGTCGTCGGCGCAGCTAAACTTGAGATCGATCGCCTCCGCTTGCACGCCCGCCTCGCTCAGCAGCTCGGCCAGCGGCACCCCGGTCCACTCCGCCGTCCCGACCAGGTCGCCATTCAGCTCATTTGAGATGCAGCACAAGGTCGAGATGTTTTGCGTCGTCGCCCGCGACACCAGGTCCTCGTAGTTAAAGGTCAGCGGCGTGTCGACGAGGCCGTCGATCGTCAAGCTCCAGCCTTCGGCATCAACCGTGGGATCGAGCAGGTTCTTCGATACATGATAAAAGTCCGCGACCGAGGTGATCCGCGGCGTCAGCTTACCGGCCGCTTCCAACCCCTCGAAGACCTGGGCGACGCCCCGCGTCGCCGCCTCGAGGGCATCGGCCTGATCGGTCTCGCTCACCGCCGGCGGCGTTGCCGCTTGGGTCGAGACCCGACCGCCGGCGCGGGCGGCGATTTCCTGGGCCACCTGCTGGCTGGCCGCTTCATCGGCCACGGTTCGCGGCTGCATGACTCGCCAGGCCAATACCCCGACCCCGCCCGTGAGCGCCAGCGTTCCGGCCCCGAGGAAGGCTCGCCGCGCCACATGCTGGTCGGCGTGTCCAGGTCCGGCGGCTTGCTCCGGATGCCTGGCATCGCGGGCCATCACGGTCGTGATGCCGGCCCAGGCAATCGCGTAGAGGGCGAAGGTGGCGATCAACTGCACCACGATCTCGGTGCTGTTCCGGCTCGACCGGGCGAACAAGCCCAGGTAGGCGACCGGCAGGACCACGAGCGTGGTGAACAGAAAGAGCAGCGCCGCGATCACAAGGCCGGACAACACCCGGCCGCCCGGCCCGTCACCGAAGCGGCCCGAGGCATACAAGCGTTCGGCGATCGCCCCCGCCTCGTAGCCAACGACGATGATGCCAATGAGCACCACGACGAAGAGCGAGTTCTGAGCGAGGCTACCGAATGTTTCAGTCATATAGCCGAAAAAGTTGAGCGGGGTCAGGCGCGCTACTGCGGCCACGATGAGCTCCGGGAACGATTGGACGCCGGCCGATGCCCCAAACAACCGCCACCCGAGCTGAGCGAAGAGCATCACCAGGGCGGCAACGGCGCCGGCGCGGGCGGCGCGTTGGACGCGGCTTGGTCCGGTTGAAAGCGAAGGGGAAGTTGCGACCACTCTGGTACCTCTCAGACATACACCGATCGGGTGACGACGATCCGCGAGGAAGAATCCTCCTCTAGGATACTCGGTCTCGTTAAAGAGTACGCTGCCCTGGCTACAGGCGGATGTTCAGCCCCGCCGCGGATAGGCGCTCCTGCCGCGCCTCGGCGACCGGTGCGTTGCCGCCGCGACAACCATCGCCCGGCATCAGGCCGTGCCCCGGGCTCGCTCGAGCCCGTCGAGGATCAGGTCGAGCCCGAACGCGAACTCGTCCGCGAAGTCGTAGCCGGGCTGCAGGACGTGCTGGATGGTCAGCTCGGCGAGGTGGGGATAGGCGTCGACCGGGAACTGCTGGAACATGCTCGCCGCCACCTCGGCGACCTCATCCGGGGTCTCGAACGGCAATGTCGTCTGCTGCAACGCGAACCCGTAGATGTAGCTATCCAGGACGGAAAAGGCGTGGGCGGCCAACGCGACCGAGAAGCCCGCCTGCCGCAGGCTCCCGATCACCCCATCGTGGTGGCGCAGGGTGGCGGGACCAGGGTGGCGGCGGGAGTCCAGCAGCCCGATGGCCCATGGATGGCGCACCAGCACGTCGCGGGCCGCGATCGCCCGCTGGCGCATGGCGGTCTTCCAGTCCACTCCCGGCGACGGCAGTCCAATCTCGCCGAAGATGAGATCGACGATGCCATCCAGGATGTCGTCCTTGTTGGCCACATGGTTGTAGAGCGACATCGCCTCGACCCCGAGCGCTTGGCCGAGCCGGCGCATGCTGAGCGACTCGATGCCGCCGTTGTCGGCGAGGTTCATGGCGGCGAGCAGGACTCGCTCCTTACTCAAGGGAGTCCGGGAGTCCGCCTTTGATTTGGTTTGCCTCATCATGGGCAGCCACCTTTCCTGCCCGCCTAGGTTACAACGTAAGTCAAAACCAGGAGCAGCCTTCCCTCTTGACCGTATGGTACTCACATCGGAAACTTACCCTGTAAGTAGAGCGGTGCCGCGATCGGTCACGGACGCCGTCGCCGGGACGGTACTCGAACCGCTGCCTCCGGATTGGACCTGCCGCGACTCTGAATCGAGCGGCGACCGGTGCCGTGAGCTGGACCATCTTCGATCCGACAGTTCGGGCTGGTAGGGCCTGGACGCAACACTCGCCCGAGACCGGCCCGCGCTATAGTGAGCCATTGGTCATTGACACTGCGCCCAGGGTCTCGCCCAACACCGTGCGTCGCGGACGCGGACGTGCATCATCATGGGGATTTCATTGCCGACGGACCATCCGGAGCTTTCCCCGACGCCGGTTCCGCCCTGGCGGCTGATCGGCCGCGAGCGTGAGCTGGCGCTGGCGTTGGCGCTCCTGCGTCGGCCCGACGTTCGTCTCTTGACCCTGACCGGCCCCGGTGGCATTGGCAAGACCCGAATGGCGCTGGAGATCGCCACGCGGGTCAGCACCGAATACGCGGATGGCGTTCGCTTCGTTGGGTTGGCTGCCGTCCTTGATGTCGGCCTCGTGGCGACCACGGTGGCTCGGGCCACGGGTCTTGTCGAGGCCGGTGATGTGCATATCGAGAGCGCGTTGGCAGCCGCCCTCCAACACGCCGAGACGCTGCTGGTGCTCGACAATTTCGAGCATCTTGTGACGGCCGCGCCGCTTGTCAGCGACTTGCTGGCGGTCTGCCCGCGGCTGAAGGTTCTCGTGACCAGCCGCCTGTTGCTGCGGATTGACGGTGAGCATGCCCTGCCGGTCCCGCCACTGGCCCTGCCTGACCTCGACGCCGCCACCGCGATCGACAGCCCGCGGCGAGCCGCGGCGGTCCAGCTCTTCGCGCAACGCGGCCAGGCGATATTGCCATCCTTCGAAGTGACGGACGACAACGCGCCATTGGTCGCGGATATCTGCCGACGACTGGACGGCGTGCCCCTGGCGATCGAGCTCGCGGCGGCCCGAGTCAATCACTTGTCGTTGCCGATGCTGTGGGAACGCTTGGAGCGGCGACTGCCGCTGCTCACCGGCGGCGGCCGTGATCGGCCGCTCCGCCTGCAAACGATGCGAGGCGCGATCGCCTGGTCGTACCAGTTGCTCTCCGCTGCCGAGCAGACCCTCTTCCAGCGACTCGCGGTATTCACCGGCGGCTGCTCGCTGGAGGCCGCGGAGGACGTAGGAGGAGACGGCGCCGCCTCAGAGCGCGGCCTTGGCCTCGCCACCCTTGATCTGGTCGCCGCGCTCGTCGATGCCAGTTTGCTGCAAGCGGAGACCGATTGGTATGGGACGACGCGCTACCGCATGCTGGAAACGATCCGCGACTTCGCGCGGGAGCGATTGGCGGCGAGCGGCGAGGAGGAACTGATCCGCGCCCGTCACGCGGCCTATTTCGTGGCCTTCGCCGAACAGCATGAGCTGGCCGTGTTGCTGCCCGGGGCCAACCAGATCCTGGCCTTGCTGGAAGCGGAGCATGCCAATTTCCGGGTGGCTCTGGCGTGGCTGGCGGAGCGCAACGACGATCGCGCCTTCCTCCGCCTCACGGCCACGCTCGGACATTATTTGAGCGGGCAGGGTCACTACCACGAGGGCCGAACCTGGCTTGAACGCGCGTTGGCGCGGGCCACCGCCACGGAACTCGTTGATCGGGCGAAGGCTCTCGTTGCGCTCGGCATCATCGGGGCCTATCAGGGTGCGTTTCAGGAAGCGGTGGGACATCTGACGGAAGGACTGGCCGCT
Organism: Chloroflexota bacterium; assembly: GCA_030859715.1. GTDB lineage: Bacteria > Chloroflexota > Chloroflexia > Thermomicrobiales > UBA6265 > JACCYK01. Next base: position 5,506 of record JALZJP010000154.1, on the reverse strand, counting down.
AGCCAGGACCAGGGTGAGGCGTTTAGCGAAGCCTTTGCGCTCATCGGGCTCGGCGGACTGGCCGTTGCGCGGGGGGACCACGTACGAGGTGCGGCGCTCCTAGAAGCGTCCATCAGCGTGGCTCATACCGTGGCGGACCAACGGCTGGCGGGAATCATGGCCGGCCGGGGTTTGACAAATCTCGCCGTCATCTCGCGCACGGAAGGTGACTACGCGCTCGCGACCGATCGGCTCGAAACCGCGCTGCGTCTGCTGCGTGACGCGGAGTACGCCTTTGGGACGGTTCTCATCCTGGGAGATCTCGGCGACCTGGCGCGCGACCAGGGCGACTACGAGCGAGCGATGTCGTTCTATCGAGAGGCGTTGGCACTGGGTCAGGCCAATGCACGCACGCGCGTCGTCGCCGACGTGATCGAGGCGGTCGGGATTGTGGCAACCGCCACCGGCGAGGCGGAACGCGGCGCCACGCTGCTGGGAGCGGCCGAAGCGGTGCGCGAGCGGATCGGACTACGCTACCGGGTGCAAGAGAACCAGGCAGCCCTGGAGCGGGCCGTGGCTACCAGCCGCGCCATCCTCGGTGAACAGCGGTTTGCGACCGTGTGGTCCACCGGCCGGAACCTGACACCCACGGCCGCGGTTGCCGCGGCGCTCGACCCGTTTGAATCCCGCGCCGCCGCCGGCGGCTCTTTGACGCCGCGCGAGGCGGAAATCCTGCGACTGCTCGTCGCCGGGTTGACCGACCCGGCCATCGCCGCCGCGCTCTTCATCAGCGTGCGCACCGTCGAGAACCATGTCGCCCGGATTTTCACCAAACTCGGCGTGCGAACGCGCACGGCGGCTGTCACCACGGCCATCGCCCGCGGGCTCGTTGACCCGACCGCGCGCTCACCAGCCTGAGATTGAGCAGCACCCGCGGCTCGTCTCCCGGCCACCTTTTGGACTGGCTTCGGCGCACGCGATTGAGTACTCACCGCTCCCCAATGGAGTACATGTACCGATAGGCAGGCAACTCCACGCCACCTACAGTTGAGGTGACCGAAAGGAGTTGTTGATGCCCGCGATGCTCATTCGTCACAAGGTCACGGACTACGACGCCTGGAGGCCGGTCTTCGATGAGCACGGGCTGACGCGGCGGGCCAACGGCTCGCGTGGAGGTCGGATCTATCGCGGTGCCAGTGACCCCAATGAGGTCGTGATCCTCCTGGAGTGGGACGATCTCGAGCGGGCGCGCCTCTTCGCCGATTCCGACGACCTACGGGAGACGATGGCGCGGGCGGGCGTGACGGACCGGCCGGATATCTGGTTGCTGGAGGACGGAGACCGGATCTCCATCTGAACGGCGATCAGTAGCACGAGGAGATAGACGATGGGCACCTGTCGATGCGATCGTCGCGGCGAGCGTCCCGTGGGCCGCCGTGTTTCCCGCCGGGCGACGTTGCAGGCCGCCGGAATTGCGGCGGCCAGTATTGTCACAATGAGTTTCGCTCAGAATCGGTCACTGGCGCAGACAGCGCCCCCCGCGGCGACGACGCAACCGAGCGACCTTCCGAACCTGACCGGCGTCACGCCGCTGCCATTGACCGGCGAGCGGCTGGCCGCGTTCGAAGCTTACGTAACGGCGAAGCTGGCCGAGCTGGGTGTGCCGGGTGCGGCGGTGGCAGTCGTCCAAGCAGGCGAAGTCGCATTTCTCCAGGGCTTCGGGGTCCGCGAGCTTGGACAGCCGGCGCCGGTCACCGGTGACACCCTGCTTCGTATTGGCTCGGTCACCAAGTCGTTCAGTGCCATGCTCGTGGGGACACTGGTGGACGCGGGCAGGCTGACCTGGGAGACACCGCTGATTGAGCTGCTGCCATCCTTCGCCGTCGCCGACCCGGTGCTTTCGCCCAGGTTGACAGTGCGCGACGCCTTTTGTGCCTGTTCCGGCGTGCCGCGGCGTGACCTTGAGTTCGAATTTCGCGCCCAGGAACTGACTCCCGAACTCATTGTCGAAGGCTTGGCACAGTTGCCGCTGACGGCTCCCTTCGGCGAGAAGTTCCAGTACAGCAACCAGATGGTGGCGGCTGGCGGCTTCGCGGCAGCGATCGCGGATGGCGGCGCCCCGGATGATCTCAGCCACGCCTACGCCGTCGCGCTGCGGGATCGGGTCTTGAATCCGATCGGGATGTCCCGAACGACGCTTTTCCTGAGTGAGGTGGTCGCTGGCAATGACTATGCCATGCCGCATGCTCCGGACATGGAGGGCAACCCGGTGCCGCTGCCTCCGCTCCTGGACGACGAGTGGATCGTGTCCGTGGAGCCGACCGGAGCCCTGTGGTCGAGCGTACGGGAGATGGCGCGGTATGTCCAGACCGAGCTGGGCCGTGGCGTCGCCCCCGACGGCGGGCGCGTCGTTTCGGCCGAGAACCTGGAAAAAACCTGGGAACCGGGCGTGGCCCGGGACTTCGGATCGGAGACGCCCGCGATGTTAAACGCGGCAACCAGCCACTACGCCCTCGGCTGGGAGGCCGGCACGTATGGAGGCCAGCGCCTGATCTCACACACCGGCGGCACGTACGGCTTCAACTCTCGGGTCTGCTTCCTGCCGGATTCCGATCTGGGCCTGGTGGTGCTGACGAACCGGGACGGCGCGGGCGGACTGCTTGCCCTCGCCACCCAGTTTCGGCTGTTCGAGCTTCTCTTCGCGCAGCCGGAGACAATCGACGCCATGCTGGAGGGGGCCATCTCCGGGGCGGCCGCGGGGCGAGCCGAACTCCTATCCCATCTCGGTCAGGTCGATCCGGACGCGGTGATGCCGTACCTCGGCCGGTATGCCAATCCAGACCTGGGCGAGATGATGCTGGACCTGCGGGCTGGGGTATTGGTGTTCGATGCCGGCGGCGCGCGTTCAGCGTTGCGGCCTCGCCTGAACGACGCGGGCGCGGTGGCCAACTACGTGTTCATCGATCCTCCGTGGGCGGCCAACCCGCCGGTCATGCACGTTACGTTCGAAGACGGCGGCGGTATGCCACGGGTGGTCCTGACCGCGCGGGCCGATCCGGGTGAAGCCGATCTGGTCTATTGGTACGAGCCGGTCGGCGCCATAGCGACGCCACCGGCAGCGTCTGACTAATTTCGCTCGGACAGGAGCGGGCGGGTGCTCGCATCAGATTGTTGGTTCCTGACGCCGCGACCATCACACCTACAAAGGCGGGTAAATGCGTCCCTCGCCATTCCCCACGTCACCGTTCACCCGCCGCCGTGTCCTGTCGCTGGCCGCGGGCGGCGCGGCGCTGGCCGTCACCGCGGTGCCGAGCCGGCGTTCGGCCGCCCAGGTCACACCCGTCGCTTCCCCGTCCGCCGTGGGAACGCCGGTCGCTGGGGCGGCAACCGCGCCGCCGCTGCCGATGCCGAGCACGCTGGCCGCCGACGCCTCACCGGAGTTCCGCACCGTGGTCGAAGCGCTGGTCGCGGCTATGCGGGAGCACCAGGTCCCGGGCGCCGCCATCGGCCTGCTAGCCGGCGATCGCGAAGAGCACGCCACTGTCGGCCTCGCTAGCCTCTCTTCCATGCGTCCAGTCACGCCGGAGACGCTTTTCCAGATTGGCTCCCTCGCCAAGACCTTCACCGGGACGGCCATTTGGCGCCTTATCGATGAGGGCGCGCTGGCCATCGATGCCCCGGTGCGCACATACATTCCCGAGCTGACGCTGGTGGACGAAGACGTGGCGGCCGAGGTCACGGTCGCCAACCTCCTCGACCACTCGGCTGGGTTTTACGGCGACGAGGGCTTCGATACTGGCAATGATGATGACGCCATCGCGCGCTACGTTGCCGAGCGACTGCCGCAACTGCCCCAGCTCTTCCCGCTGGGCGCGTTCTTCTCCTACAACAACGCGGCCTTCACGCTCCTCGGGCGGCTGATCGAGGTCGCCACCGGCACGACCTACAACGCCGCCATGGAGCACCTCCTGCTGGGACCACTCGGCCTGGAAGATAGCCTGCTCGACCACGACGCGGTGCGTCAGCGCCCCTATGCCGACGGGCACGTGTTCATGCCGATCAACGGGAAGCCGGCCCTCGCCGTGCAGACGCCGCTGTGGCTGCCCCGCTCGGTCGATCCCGCCGGCGGCATCTGGGCGACGACCCGCGACGTGATCCGCTACGGGCGGTTCCATATGGATTCCGGGACGGCCAGCGGGGTGGCCAACGTCGTCAGCCCGGACAGCCTGCTCCAGATGCGGGAGCCGGCGATGCCTGTTCCAGGAACCCCGATGCAGATGGGCCGGGACTGGTTCGTGCAGGATGCCGCGGGGGAGCGGGTGTTCTTCCATGGCGGCGACACCCTCGCTCAACACACCGATTTCTTCGCCATTCCGGGGCAGCGCTTCGCCCTGGTCGTGCTGACCAATGGCCAGGGTGGGGGGAGCGCCGCGGCCGTGGCAGCGCTGAACGCCGCCCTGGCCCAGTTCCCCGCGCTGGCTCCCCTCGTCGGTCAGATCGGCATCACGCGGTCGCTGATCGTCCCCTCCGACGCGCCAACGGTGACCCTGCCGGCGGACGAGGTGGCCGACTATGCCGGCCGCTACGCCGATCCCGGTGTGGTCATCACCCTTGTGGAGAAGGGCGAGGGCCTAGAAGGCTCCACGGCGATGATCCAGCAACCGTTGTCGTGGCAGCCGGCGCTCCTGCCCCCCACGGCACCACCGGCGCCGGTCACCTTCCTGGCCAAGGATATCGGGGTAATGAATGGGGCGCGGCTGCCATTTGTCCGCGACGCGGAGGGCCGCATCGGGTGGGTTTCCTCCGGCTTACGCCTCGTGCCGCGCGTCGACGTCGAGGCATGATCACGATGACGTTCTCCGGATTCTGCCCAAAGAGGAGACACTCCATGCGCCCGATCCCCGTCATCGGCCTGATCGCCCTGCTGCTCGGCTCCCCGATCCCGGTCGTTGCCCAGTCGGCCACCCCAGCCGCCGCTTCGCCCGTCGCGGCGAGCGGTGACTTCGCCGGCCTGGTCGACATCGGTGGCGGCCGCAACATGTACCTGACGTGCCGCGGCGAAGGCGGTCCTACCGTGATCATCGAGGCCGGCGCCGGCAACGACGCCGACACCTGGGATGCCGTGGTCCTCGGACCGGACTCAGAGCAGACCGCGGTGCTCCCGGGCGTGGCCGCCTTCACCCGGGTCTGTGCCTACGACCGTCCAGGCACGATGCTCGACCCCGAACGCCGCAGCCGCAGCGACCCCGCGCCCATGCCCCGCGGCGCCGCCGCCATGGTCGATGACCTGCATGCGTTGCTGACCGCGGCCGCGATCCCCGGTCCGTATGTCCTGGCCGCCCACTCCTTCGGTGGCCTAGTCGCCCGCCTCTACGCCGCCACCTACCCGGACGAGGTCGCGGGGCTGGTCCTCGTCGACGCCGCGCACGAGGACTACTACGACCGGCTGCGGGCACTGCTGACGCCCGCGCAGTGGACGACTTTCACTGGACCGCCGCCGGGACTGGCCGGCGACCCGGTCTTCGAG
>JALZJP010000149.1 GCA_030859715.1 Chloroflexota bacterium | reverse complement strand
GGCCGGCATCGAGCTCGGCCCGACGGCGGCGATCACCGCCGAGCGGTTGCTGGCGCGGGCCCGGGCCGAGGTGGCCGAGACGATGGCCCGCTGCGCCCAAGACCTTCTGGCGGCGGGGGTCGATCTCCGGCAGTACAACAGTGTCGCCAGCGCCGCCGACCTGGTCGCCCTGATGGGCGCGCTGGGGTATGACACCTACAACCTCTATGGCATCTCCTATGGCACCCGCTTGGCGTTGGTGACCATGCGGGAGTACCCGCGGAGCGGCATCCGCGGCGTCGTCCTCGACTCGACCTACCCACCTGGCTTGGAGGGATTCGAACAGTACCCGGTGGAGCCGCATGAGGTCGTCATCCAGCTCTTCGCCGATTGCTTCCTCGATCCCGTCTGCAACGACGCCTATCCGGACCTCACCGCGCGCTTCATCCGGCTCCTGGACCAGCTCGAGGCGGAGCCGCTGGCGCCGGCGGACGACCTGAGCATCACCGCCGCCGACGTGGTCGAGGTGATGCAGGGCATCAACGGCATGGTCGAGATCGCGCCATACGTGCCGCTGATGATCCATGAGCTGGAGCGGGGCCAGGCCGATACCTTCCTCGGTATTGTCACGGGCTCACTCTTCGCCGGCCCGGCAATGGAGGACGAGGAGATGGCGGGCGAGGCACCGCCGGCGGCGACCCCGGTGGATGCAGACACTGCTGCCGCCGACGAGTTGACGCAACTGGTCGATCCGTTCCTGGCAGCGATCGGCGCCACCGATGCCGCCGGCTCCCTCTCCCCGGCCCAGGCGTTCCTCGGGGAAGTCCTCGCCACGGCGGCGCTGCCGGAAGGACAGGCAAACGAGCTGACGGTTCGGCTTTTCCTGCTTGATAAGCTGCCGGAGACGCGAGCGACGCTGCGCCAGTTCGTGGACCGCGCCTTTGCCGATCCCGCCCTGGCCGCCAGTCGGGATTCGCTCCTCGGCGGGGTGGCGAACCTCGACGATGCCGATATCGCGGAGGTCTTCGCCAATCTCAGCGGGCCGCTTCAGCTCCTGGATACGACCAACGTGGGCCTGAACTCGCACACGTTCAATTCGGTCGAGTGCAACGAATCCGTGCCCTTCCAGCGGTTCGAGCACACGGTCCAGACCGCGGTTGAGCTCGAGATCCCCGAGTTGGGCTTGAACTTGTTGCCGGGGCTGGCGCGGCAGTTCGCGACCCGCGAGGTGTGGCCCTCGGGCCGGGCTCTCGATCGCGCGAACGAGCCGGTGGCGAGCAACATCCCGGCCCTGATCCTGGCCGGGGTGTACGACCTGCAAACGCCGGTCTCGTGGAACAAGGAAGCCTTTGTCCATCTCCCGAACGCCGGGCTGTTGATCTTCCCGATGTCCGGGCATGGCGTGATTACGTTCTCCCAATGCGCGGCGGATGTCACGGCGGCGTTCATCGAGAACCCGATTTACTATCCCGACTCGTCCTGCATCGCCGATCTTATCCCCAATGGGCGCTGCCGCCCCCGCGGTAATGCCGGAGGGGCAACGAATCGGCGTGACCCGGTTCCCTCACATCGGGTATCCTCCTGCCGGGTGTCGCGCATACCTGCGCAAATCTGGGCAAATCGCTCATGGTTCCCCGCTCAAGTCCGCTGATGCCGGAACCGCTGACGGGCGCTCCGCTTGCGGCATCGTCGCCACCGGCATCGTCGCCACCGGTTTCGACCGCGGGCCGCGCCGGCCAACGCTGGAGGATGCGGGCCGGGGCGGAGGAAGACGAGGAGAGATGCGGCGAGAACCAGTCGTCTTCGGGATCGACCATGCCCGGGCCCCGATCGCGCTGCGCGAGCGGATCGCGTTTCGGTCCGATGAGCTGCCGGCGGGATTGGCGGCGCTGGCGCACGCCGTGGACGAGGGACTGATCCTTTCCACCTGCAATCGGACCGAGATCTACGCGGTGATCGACCGGGACCGCTCGGTGGCGGCCGTGCGTCAACTGATCGCGGAGTCGCGCCGGGTGGCGCCGGGGACGCTCGATCAGGCGGCCCATGTCTACCGGGGAGCGGAGGCGGCACGTCACCTGTTCAAGGTCGCCGGCGGGCTCGAATCGATGGTGCTCGGTGAGCCGCAGATCCTCGGCCAGCTCCGGGAGGCGCTGGCGGCGGCGCGGGCGGCGGGGGTGGCCCACGCCGGGATCACGCGGCTGGCGACCGATGCGCTGCGGGCGGGCAAACGGGTCCGGACCGAGACCGGTCTGGCCCGGAACCGGCTCTCGATCCCGCACGCCGCGATCGCGCTGGCATCGGGCCAGGTCACGAACGGATTGCGGGGCCGCGCCGCGCTCGTGATCGGGGCGGGCAAGATGGCGGCGTTGGCCGCCAAGCTCCTGCGGCGGGAGGGCGTGGCCGAGCTGTTCATCGCCAATCGGACCCTAGCCCGGGGCGAGGCGCTGGCGGCGCGGGTTGCCGGCGTCGCCGTGCCGCTGGCAGCGATTCCCGGCTTGCTCAACCGGGTGGATTTCGTCGTCGGCGCCACGGCGTCGCCGTCCCACGTCATTGCGGCGGCGATCAGTGGTGCCGCCCTTGGCGAGCGCCAGACGCCGCTGCTGCTGATCGACCTCGGGGTGCCGCGCACGATCGATCCGGCGCTGGGTGAACTGCCGCTGGTGCGGCTGCGTGATGTCGATGACCTGGAGCCGGTAGCGGCCGCCGAGCGGCGCCGGGCCGACGCCGATATTCTCGAGGCGACGATCATCATCGAGGAGGCGGTGGCGGGCTTTGTCGAGTGGTGGCAGGCGCGGCCGGCCACGCCCGCCATTGCCTCGTTGCAGCGCCGGGCCGAGACGATCCGGGCCGAAGAGCTGGAGCGCGCCTTGCGCAAGCTCGGCCACCTCTCGGATCGTGACCGTGAAGTGGTCAAGGCGCTCAGCGTCGGGATCGTCAACAAGCTGCTGCACCAACCGGTGACCCGCTTGCGACAAGCCGCCGGCGATGATCCCGCCATCGGCACCGTGGTCGAGCTGTTCGGCGGCGATCGCGGAGCGATCGCATCGTTCGCGTCCGAGCCGGCGGCGGCGGTCGCGGTAGGAGACCTCCCCGGATGACCCGCTCGCTCGCTCCCCACGCTTCCCGTTTGGCTCGCTCGCGGGAGGCGTTCGCCGCCGCCCGGCGGGTGATCCCGGGCGGGGTCAATAGCCCGGTCCGGGCCTTCCGGGCGGTGGGGGGCGATCCGCTCTTCATCGAGCGGGGGGCCGGTTCGCGCGTCTACGATCTGGATGGCAACGCCTACATTGATTACGTCCTCTCCTGGGGGCCGCTGATCCTGGGCCATGCCGACCCCGGCGTGGTCGGCGCCATCACCGCCGCTGCCGCCCTGGGCACGACGTACGGCGCGCCGACGCTCGGGGAAACCCGCCTGGCCGAGCTGGTGATCGAGCTGGTGCCGGGGGTGGAGATGGTGCGCCTGGTCTCCTCCGGCACCGAGGCGACGATGAGCGCCTTGCGCCTGGCCCGCGCCGCCACCGGGCGAAGCAAAATCATCAAGTTCACGGGCTGCTACCACGGGCACGGCGATCTGCTGCTGGTCCAGGCCGGCAGCGGCGTCGCCACCCTGGGGCTGCCGGACAGCCCCGGCGTGCCGGCGGGGGCGACCGCCGATACGCTCTCCGTGCCGTACAACGACCTGGCCGCGGTCGAGCGCGCCGTGGCCGCGTTCCCTGGTGAGATCGCGGCGATCATCGTCGAGCCGGTGGCGGGCAATGCCGGCTTGATCCTGCCCGATCCCGGCTTCCTCGAAGGATTGCGCCGGATCACGACGGACGCCGGCGCGATCCTGATCTTCGACGAGGTGCTCTCGGGGTTCCGGGTCGCCCTGGGCGGCGCCGCCGCGCGGTACGGGGTGACGCCCGATCTGGTCACACTGGGCAAGGTGATGGGGGGCGGGCTGCCGCTGGCCGCCTTTGCCGGACCCCGCGCGCTCATGGAACTGGTGGCGCCGGCAGGGCCGATGTACCAGGCCGGCACCCTCTCCGGCAACCCGCTGGCGGTCGCGGCCGGGATCGCCACCCTGGAACGGTTGCGCCAGCCGGGCCTCTTTGCCGGGATCGAGGCCAAGGCGACCCGCCTGGTGGAGGGTATTCGCGAGGCCGCCGCCTCGGCCGGCATCCCGGTCCGGGCCCAACAGGCGGGCACGATCGCGGGCGTCTTCTTCGTCGATCAGCCGGTCCATTCCTACGAGGATGCCAAGCGCGGCGACACCGCCCGCTTCGGCCGCTTCTTCCAGGGGATGCTGGAACGGGGCGTCTACCTCGCGCCTTCCCAATTCGAGGTCGCCTTCCTCTCCGCCGCCCACACCGACGCCGACATCGACGCCACCCTGGCCGCGGCCGCCGCCGCGCTGGAAGACGAAGCGCGCCACGCCGCGCCACACGGCAATCACGACGCGGCTCTGGTCGGCGCCGGTTGACACCGCGGGAGGGAGCGGATGGCCACGGCAACCGATCGGGTGACGAGGGTGCTCACCAGGCTTGATGCGGCCTGGGTCGAGTTTCAGGAGGCATACGCCGGCCTGTCGGACGAGCGGCTCCTGGAGTCCGGCGTGACCGGGGAGTGGTCGGTGCGTGACCTCATCGCCCATGTGACCTGGTGGGAGGAAGAGGCGCTGAAGCATTTGCCGTTGATCCTCGACGGAGGCCGGGCGCCCCGGTACTCCGTGACCTATGGCGGCATCGATGCATTCAATGCCCTGATGACCGAGCGGCGGCGCAACCTGTCGCTGGCCGAAGTCCGAGGTCAATTCGAGGCAACCCATCGTCGCCTCGTCGCCTATATCCGGCGCGTGCCGCCGGAGCAACTGGCCGGGGAGACGCGGTTCCGGCGCCGGCTGCGCCTCGATACCTACGGGCACTACCCGATCCACACCCGGCAGATCCGGGATTGGCGGAGGCAACGAGGCGCCGGATAGCGGTCACGGCCGGTCTCGCCGTGCCGACACCGCTCGCTCAAATTGGGAGATGAAGTGAATCTCGTTACTGAAGATAAGCAGACGATCACCATTCAATTCACGCGAGCGGAGGCCGCTAATATCCGCGCCGCGGTGAACTGCGTCTCCTCGCTCTTCGCGTACCTGGACCGTGACGCGCTCGACGGTTGGCGCATGACCATGGATGACGCGGAGCGGATTTCCGAAGCGTTCTCCAACCTCACTATTCCACCAGCGGCTAGATTTGATAGCGGCGCCAGTTTGCAAGCCTCGTGAAGTCGACCGTCAGAGCTCTCGGCGGGGGGCGGCGGTGGTGGCATCGCCGGTGTTCGGGGTGTCGGTGGGCTCGATCAGCAGGATATGCGTCTCCTCGGCGGCGTAGGGTTGATGCTCGACCCCGCGTGGCACCACGAACAGCTCGCCGGGGCCGAGGACGACCTCGCGGTCCCGCAACCGGATGACGAGACGCCCCGCGAGCACCAGGAAGAAGTCGTCCGTTTCATCGTGTTTATGCCAGATGAACTCGCCGTGCAGCTTGGCGACCATCACGTCGTTGGCATTGAAGCGGGCGACCGTGCGCGGGGCGAAGTAGTCGGAGAATTGCGCCAGCTTCGCGGCGAGATTCGCCTTCTCGTGCATCTCGATTGTCCCTCTGTATCAATCATCCCGCTGGAGCCCGGTGGCTCCAGGAAACACGCCGTTCCATTGTGGTCGGTCACGGTTGATCGTGACCAGGGCGGTGAGGCGCGCTCGGGGCGGTTCGCGGCGGCCGGCCGGGCGCGGTATCCTGACCCTGGCCGGGGCTCGTGGTGGGTGGGGTGTCCACCGGCGGCGTTCGGGCCGAGACGGGGAGGGTAGCTTGATGGGTGTGCGCTGGTTTAGCTCCGGCATCCGCATGGCGACGATCGGGCTGGTGCTGACGATCGTCGCGGTCCCCGCTCTGACCCTGGCGCAATCGCAATCGACCGAGCAGCGGCAATCGACGCCGGAAGCCGTGCCGGACGCGGAGCTGGCGCTGCTCGACCTGGCGGCGCTGACGCTGACGCCCAGGGATCTGGACGCGGTCGGCCTAGAGGGGTATGGGATTGGGGCCGGCGAGGCGCGGTCGCTCCGCTCGACGGCGGAGGTCTATGCCGATAACCGCGGCGGCATCACCCCGGAGAACACCGACCGCTACGCCCGCTTCCTCGAAAGCGTGGGCTGGGCCCGCGGCTACGAGTCCGGCCTGGCCGTCTTGAACGAGGATGATCCCGGCTTCTTTTCTCAAGTGGTGTCATCCACGATCGATGTCTACCAGTCCGAGGCCGGCGCCAGGCGGGCCTTCACCCTGCTGACCGATCCGGCGGATGTCACTATTGCCGAGGTCGAGCTGGCGCCCCCGGTGGCGGCGATCGGGGACGATACCCGGGTCTGGCTGGTCGACGGCGAAGCGGACGATACCGGCGAGCCGTTCCAGGCGGTGCTGGTGATGTTCCGTCTCGGCCATCTCGAGGCCGGGGCCGGCATCTACAACTGGGACCAACAGGAGCCGGATCTCGAGCTGGCGCATGCCCTGGCCGTTCGCTTGGCGGAGCGGATCGAGGCGGCCGCGCCGGCCGCGGCGGCGCCGCTGAGCACATCGTCGCTGGCCTTTGGCGAGCCGGGGCTGGAGAGCTTCTTCAACAATTATCTCTACCGCGATGGCGCGATCGTCCCCTTTGCCGGGGAGACGATCGAGGAGCTGGCGAGCCGGTCGTTGCGCTATCGCAACGCGGCGGAAGTCTTTACCGTCAACCAACTCTTCCCGGCCGGGACCGAGAGCACCGCCGACGATGGCTATTACGCGCTCTGGCGGTATCGCTTCGCCGACGCGGCGGCCGCCGCCGCCTGGGTCGAGGCGGAGGCGCGGGCGCTGACCGAGGTGGCGGTTGAGCTGCCAATCGGCGACCGCGCATTTGTCTATTCCTACACGCTCGAGGTGGCGCCGGACCAGGTCGCCCGCGGCTACGTCGGTCACCTGCTGGCCGGGGCCGATGTCGCCGTGATCGACATGCGGGCCGTGCCCGAGGTGCCGCTCGATTCGTTCGCCGCGGTGCTGCGCCTGCAAGCGGCGTGCCTGAACACGGCGCCCTGCGCCCTGGCCAACATCCCGGCGCGCCTCCGCCTGAGCTTGGCCCCGGTGGCGCCGCCGGATGCCGCGGCCACGCCGGTACCCGGTGACGACCTCGCGCCCGAGGAGGAAGCGGAACCGGAGCCGGTCGAACCAGGCGCAACGCCGGTCGCCAGCCCGATTCCTGACGGCTAGTGGATTGACAGAGGATCAAACAAGCCTCCAGCGGGTAGCGTTGGCGCGCTTGAGCGGTGACGCCAAGCTCGGAGTCAGAACCGCTAATGGCTTGACAGAGCGAGGTTCCGAGTCGGATTTACTCCGCGAATCCATATGTCGCCCAGAATTCGCGGTTATGCGCGGTCGCGAAATCGACCGGGGCGATGCCGCGAAAGGCGCGATAGCCGTCCCCCGCCTCGCCCCGGAGCGGCCCGTCGGCCGTCTCGACCATGGTGCCATCGCCAGGCAGCGGCGTCGCGAGCGACGAGAGGGGAGCGGTGAGCAGGAGCAGAAGCAGGGGTAGCGACCACCAGGGGCGTCTCACGACTCGCATCGTTGCGCGTTCTCCCACCGAGGGTGCGGTTGAGGACGGCCACACATGGCCGAGCGGCCTCCCCAATGGTAGCGCGGCGCCCGGTCGCGGCGCTTTGTCGATAACGTTGATGGAGTTAAGGGTAAACCGCCGGGGCTTGCCTTGACAGTGCTATCGGGCTCCTCTACGATCTAGCGAGCGAACCGTGATGCTGGCAACGGATGGGACGGCCAGGGGCTGGCAAGCGGCGGGGTCAGCGTGCCAGACGCCCGTCCGCCCTTAACCAAATGAGCGGGGTGGCGTACCCATCGTCACGACGGCCGTGTTTCGGCCGCCGCTCCCTTCCCGGCCGCTATCGCGGGCAAGGGGACGATCCGAGTATCATCACCGTCACGACCGATCCGCATGAACAAAGGAGAAATTGTGATGAAGCGAGACCTGCACGACCTTGTGAAGCAGCTTGACCGGGCCGCCAGCCGCCGCTCGGTGCTCCGGGCCGGGGTGGCCGGGGGCGCGGCGGCGACGGCCGCGGCGGTGACCGGTAGCCGCCATGGGCAGCGTTCGGCGCGGGCCCAGGAGGCGGTGACGATCAGCTACGGGTTCTGGGACGTGACCCAGCAAGAAGCGGTCGAGGCCCAGATCGCCGCCTTCCAGGAGGCGAATTCAAACATTACGGTCAGCCCCCAACTGACACCCTGGGCCGACTACTGGACGAAGTTGCAAACCGGCGTCGCCGGCGGCGAGAGCTGGGACGTGTTCTGGCTCAACTTCGCGAACCTGCCGATCTTTGCCGAGCAAAACGGCCTGGTCAGCCTGCAACCGCTGGTCGAGGATGGCAGCATCGACACCGGCGCCTTCCCCGAATCGCTGATCGAAGCCTACACCTTCGAGGACACGCTCTACGCCGCCAGCCGTGACTTCGACACCATCGGTCTCTTCTATAACAGTGAGCTGTTCGACGCGGCGGGGGTGGACTATCCCACCGCCGACTGGGCCTGGGAAGACCTGCGCTCGGCGGCGGAAGCGCTGACCATCGGCAGCGGCGATGATGCCGAGCAGTGGGGCTTCGCGGTGACCACCAGCTACCAAGAAGGGATCACCAACTTCATCCTCCAAAACGAGGGTCGCTACTGGAACGACGAGCTGACCGAGAGCCAGCTCGCCGAGCCAGCGGCAGCCGAGGCGATCAACTACCTGTCGTCGTTCATTACCGACGGCCTTTCCCCCAGCACCGATGTCCAACTGACGAACAACCCGTATGAGACGCTCTTCCCGGCCGGCCGGGTGGCGATGATCACCGGCGGCTCGTGGCGACCGAAGCCGCTGTACGAGGCCAACCCGGCGATCAATGTGGCGCCGCTGCCGATGGGCAAGATCCGGGCCTCGGTGATCCACGGCTTGGGCCACGCCGTCTGGTCGGGCAGCGAGCACCAGGAAGCGGCGAGCCTGCTCGTGGCCTTCCTCGCCAGCGCCGAGGGCGAGCAAATCTTGGCCGATAGCGGCGCCACCATCCCCTCCCGTGAGGGGATGCAGGAGACCTGGGTCACCTCGGTGCCGGAGGTCAACATGGAAGTCTTCATCGAGGCCGCGAACGAGTACGCGGCGCGGGTGCCGGACGGTCCGGATGGCTCGGAGTGGATCAACGCCATCGTTGAGACGCTGACCACGGCCTGGGGCAGCGGCGGCTCGACCGAGGACCTGCCGCAACAGCTCGCCGAAGCCGCCAACGCCACCTTGTAGCGGCCTGGCTATCCGATCACGCGGGCAGGCGTGAACGGTGTTAGGCTGGACGCGGCGGGGTGTCGCCCCTCCGTCCGCTTCAGGACGCTGTTCCGCCAGACCGCGTGCCGAGCCGCCGCGTTCCGCCATTGTTCGCCATGCCTGAATCCGCGTAGTGTTTCCTCGATCTAGCGACCGATCAATCAAAGGAGAAACGCGATGAAACGGGACACGAGCGATCTCGTCCGCCACGTTTCGAATCTGGGCGGCCACGGCTCCAGCCGTCGCGCGATACTCCGGGCCGGGGTGGCCGGGAGTGCCGCCGCCACGGCGGCGGCGGTGACCGGCAGCCGGCGCCGTTCGGCCCGCGCCCAGGACGCGGTGACGATCAGCTACGGGTACTGGGACGTGACGCAAGAGGCGGCGGTCGAGGCGCAGATCGCCGCCTTCCAAGAAGCGAACCCGAACATAACGGTCAGTGCTCAACTGACGCCGTGGGCGGATTATTGGACCAAGCTCCAGACCGGCGTCGCCGGCGGCGAGAGCTGGGACGTGTTCTGGCTCAACACCGCCAACCTGCCGGTCTTCGCCTCCCAGGATGGCCTGGTCAACTTGCAACCGCTGGTGGAGGACGGCAGCATCGAAGTGGAGGCCTTTCCGGCGTCGTTGATCGAAGCCTATTCCTATGAGGGGTCCCTCTACGCGGCCAGCCGCGATGTCGATACGATCGGCCTCTACTACAACAGTGAGCTGTTCGATACCGCCGGCATCGACTACCCCAACGACGAGTGGACGTGGGAAGACCTGCGCTCGGCGGCGGAGGCGCTGACCATCGGCGACGGCGACAATGCCGAGCAGTGGGGATTCGCGGTGACCACCAGCTTCTATGAAAGTCTGACCGGCTTCATCTTGCAGAACGAGGGCCGCTACTGGAACGACGAGCTGACCGAGAGCCAGTTGGCGGAGCCGGCGGCGGCGGAGGCGATCGACTACCTGTCGTCGTTCATCGACGACGGCCTCTCGCCGAGCACCGATGTGCAGCTGACCAATAACCCCTTCGAGACTCTCTTCCCGGCGGGTCGGGTGGCGATGATTACCGGCGGCTCGTGGCGGCCGAAGCCGCTCTACGAGGCCAATCCGGCGATCAACGTGGCGCTGCTGCCGATCGGCAAGATCCGGGCGGCGCCCACCCACGGCCTGGGCCACGCGGTGTGGTCCGGCAGCCAGCATCCGGAGGAGGCGAGCCAGTTCGTGGTCTTCCTCACCAGCGCCGAGGGGGAGCAGATCTTGGCCGACAGCGGCGCCACCCTTCCCTCGCGGGAAGGTATGGCGGAGACTTGGCTGTCCACGGTGCCGGAGGTCGACCTGGAGGTCTTCATCGAGACCGTGAACGAGTACGCGGTGGCCATTCCAAACGGCCCGGACGGCTCCGAATGGTCGAGCGCGATCGTCGAGACCTTGACCACGGCCTGGGGTAGCGGCGGCTCGACCGAGGACCTGCCGCAACAGCTCGCCGACGCCGCGAACGCCACTTTGTAGCGACTCGCCCCGAGCGGGCCGGCCGTCGTCAGCGGCTGGCCCGATCCCGCGTTCTCGCCCGGCGGGACCGGAAATTCGCGATCGACGCACCTGGTTGAAGGATTGGCGGGACGATGTCGCTCGAGCGGTCGGCATCCACGACGCCCACGACGATAGCGCCGCCACCGCGGGCGAGCGTCGCCCAGCGGTCGCCGCGGTGGAACGCGCGGCGGCGGACGGCGGTCTGGGGCTTCGTGCTCATCGCGCCGATGATGATCGGCTACACGCTCTTCTTCGTCCTCCCCTTCATCGCCTCCTTCCTCCTCAGCTTCACCAACTGGACCCTGCTCTCGGCCCCGGTCTGGGTGGGGCTCGATAACTATGCCCGTCTGCTCCGCGACAGCAGCTTCCAGGAGTCGCTGCAAAACACGGTCGCCCTGACCGTGCCCAACGTGGTCTTGCGGATCACGATCTCCCTCTTCATCGCCCTGGCGCTCAATACCAAGCTGAAGTTTCGCAACTTCTACCGGACCCTCTTCTTCATCCCGGTGCTGACGATGCCGGTGGCGACGGCGACGGTCTGGCAGTGGCTCTACGATCCCACCTACGGCCCGATCAACGCCGGGCTGGCGACCTTCGGCATCGACGGCCCGTCCTGGCTGTTGCAACCGGAGTGGACGGTGGTTGCCTTGCTGGTCGTCTTGCTCTGGGGCGGCGTCGGCTACGACATGATCATCTACCTGGCCGGGTTGCAGGGGATCCCGCGTGATTACTACGAGGCGGCGCAGCTCGACGGCGCCGGGTTCTGGCGCCAGTTCCGCGACATCACGGTGCCGCTGCTGACGCCGACGATCTTTTTCTTGCTCATCATTGCCTTAATTAACTCGTTCCAAGTGTTCGACCTGGTCTACATCATGACCCGGATCGACACCTCGGGCACCACCTTCCCGACCCTGGTCTACTACATCTATGAAGAAGGCTTCCGCAACTTCCGGATGGGCTACGCGGTGACGCTCTCCTGGGCCTTGCTGGCGATCCTGATCGTGTTCACGGTCGTGCAGTTCCGGCTGCAACGACGCTGGGTGCATTACGAATGACCGCTCGCGGCCCAAGCTACCTCATCAAGCGCCTGTTGCTGCACGCCTTCCTGCTGGGGCTGGGGCTGCTCTTCATCATGCCCTTCTTCTGGTCGATCGGGACCTCGCTCAAGCCCCTGCGGGAGCTGTTCTCGGTGACGCCGGCGTTCTTGCCGGAGATGGTGCGCTGGGAGAACTACGTCGATGTCTTCGATCAGGTGCCATTTGGAACGTTTTACCTGAACACGGTCTTCGTCACGATCGCGCGGGTGATCGGCCAGGTCTTCATCGCCTCGCTGGCGGGGTTTGCCTTTGCCCGGCTCCGGTTCCCCGGCCGTGACCTGCTCTTCATCTTGCTGCTGGTCGGCCTGATGGTGCCGGAGCAAGCGGTGATCGTGCCGCGCTTCATTTTGATGCGGGAGTTTGGCTGGATCAATACCTATCAGGGGCTGATCATCCCCCTGATCTTCAGCTCCTTCGGCGTCTTCTTGCTGCGGCAGTTCTTCCTCACCATCCCGCCCGATTTCCAGGAAGCGGCGACACTGGAAGGGGCCAACCCGTTCCAGGTCTACTGGCAGATCTACCTGCCCTTGGCCCGCCCCGCCCTGGCCGCCTTCGGCTTCCTGGTGACGCTCTACTCCTGGAACGAGTTCCTCTGGGCGCTGATCGTGACCAGCACCCAGGAGCGGCAGGTGCTCTCGGTCGGCCTCGCCGTCTTGCAGGGCTATCAGACGACGAACACCGCCATCCTGCTCGCCGCCGCCAACATGGCCACCATCCCGATCCTGGTGATTTTCCTCTTCTTCCAGAAACAGCTC
>JALZJP010000146.1 GCA_030859715.1 Chloroflexota bacterium | reverse complement strand
GTTCCTTCCCTGGCAACCGGGGTCACAGCCGCTGGACGCCCTAGCAATCGACGGTTGGTGAGCTCTCGTTCCCCAGGTGGCATTCGTCATTGCCGGAGCCGCCGTCGAGCTGGTCGGCGCCCTTGCCGCCGATCAGCACATCATTGTCGGCGCCGCCGAAGAGCTCGTCGGAGCCTCGTCCGCCCTCGACCCGGTCCTCCCCATCGAAGGCGCTGATC
Organism: Chloroflexota bacterium; assembly: GCA_030859715.1. Lineage (GTDB taxonomy): Bacteria > Chloroflexota > Chloroflexia > Thermomicrobiales > UBA6265 > JACCYK01. The sequence goes on along the minus strand of JALZJP010000146.1, from coordinate 2,829 downwards.
TTGTCGGCGCCACCGCCGCCAATGAGCAGATCATTCCCTTCGCCACCGCCAATCGCGTCGATGCCGTCGCCGCCCCGGATGCGATTGTTCCCGTCGCCGCCGCTGATCACCGCATTGCCGCCCCGGCTGCAGATCCGGTCGTTGCCGCCATTGCCACTGATGAAGTTGTCGCCGTCGTCACCGAGGATGACATCGTCGCCCTCGGTGCCCTCAATGTGGCCGGCATGATCGTTGATGGTGGCCTTCTTGCCGAAGCAGGTGGGGGCCGCGGCTTCCGTTGCTTGCGGGGTGAAGAGTCCGGCCCCGAGCAGGGTGCCCACCATGAGAGCGGAGCCGAGGACGCGTTGTGCCAGCCGTTCCATTGCTGTCTCCCTTGCCTATGCGCTCGTCAATCACGTCGTTGAGCGTTGGTGACACCGATCGCCGTTGCTCACGGTCATGACTCTAGGGGGCCGCCATTAGCCGGCCATTAGCGGAACTGGCCAAGGCGGGGCACGGTCGCCAGGCCACCGTTGCTTGACGCCGCCCACCCGTCCCCCTACGCTGCGGGCAGCGCTCACGGGGCGGCGCCTGGTACGGTGGAGGCCGCGACCCCGCGGGAGAGGCAGAGCTGCGATGAACGCGTTGCCGCTGCTCGAGATCACCCTGCTCGGCGGTTTCAATGTCGCCCTCGGTGGAAGGAAGATCCCGGATGCCGCCTGGCGGCAGCGGCGAGCCGCGGCCGTGGTGAAATTGCTGGTCCTGGCCCCTAACCACTACCAGCATCGGGAACAGATCATCGACACCCTCTGGCCGGAGCTGGAGCCGGAGGCGGCGGCGAACAATCTGCGGGTTGCCCTGCACCATGCCCGAAAGCAACTGGCTGCCGTGGCCGGCGATGCGGCCGGCGCCTTCCTCGTCCGCGACGGCGACGGGCTCCGGCTGGGGCCGCCGGGGCGGGTGCGGGTCGATCTCGACGACTTCGAGGCGGGGGTGGCCAGGGTCTGGCAGTCCGCTGACCTCACCGGGGCGGCCACGGCGCTCGATCTCTATCGCGGTGACTTGCTGCCGGAAGACCTCTACGAGGATTGGGTTGCCGACCGGCGCGCGGTCCTTCGTGCCAGCCACGTCACCCTGCTGGCCCGGCAAGCCGAGTGGCACGAGACGCGGGCCGAATTCGACCAGGCGATCCCGGCTCGGCAACGTCACGTAGCGGCCGAACCGCTCGATGAAGCCGCGCACGTCGCGCTGATGCGGCTCTTTGCCCGGGCCGGTCAGCCGCGCCAGGCACTCGACCAGTACGAGCGCCTGGCGGCGCGGCTCGAACGCGAGCTAGGGATCACGCCCGAAGTCGCGACCCAAGCGTTGTGGAACGCGATCCGGGAGGGCCGGTTCCCATCGGCGACGCCGGCGCCGGCGGAGGTGATCGCGCCGACCGCGGCTTCCGAGCGCGGCGTGGGTCGCCCGGGAACGCCGTTGCCGGCGCCGGTGGATGCGCTGATCGGGCGCGATCGTGAGCTGGCGGAGCTGCGGCATTTGTTGCGAAGCAGCCGGCTCCTCACCCTCACCGGGCCCGGTGGGGTGGGCAAGACGCGGCTGGCGATCGCCGTCGCCCGTTCCGTGGCGACGATGTTTCCGGGTGGCGCCTGGTTTGTCGATCTGGCGCCGCTGGCCGATCCCGACCTCGTCCTCCCGGCCATCGCCCGCGCCGCCGGCGCGCGGGAGGTGGGGGGCGAAGCCCTGCTCGATACCATGGTCGCGCACCTGGCCGAGACCAGAATCCTGCTGCTGATTGACAATGTTGAGCATCTGCTCGCCGCCGCTCCCGTCTTGGGCGAGCTGCTGGCGGCGGCGGCCGGGCTGACGGTGCTGGCCACCAGCCGGGCCCGGTTACGGCTCCGCGGCGAACAGGAGTACCCGGTCCAGCCGCTGCCGGTGCCGGAGGCGACCGATCTGGATGACCGGGAGTCATGGCTCACCGTCGCCTTCGCGCACGCCCCGGCGGTGGCGCTGTTCACCGAGCGGGCGCGCCGGGCCCGGCCCGATTTCGAGCTGACCGACCAGAACGCGGCAGCCGTGGGCACGATTTGTCGCCGGCTAGACGGGTTGCCGCTGGCCCTGGAGATGGCGGCGGCGCGCGTCCGGTCGCTGCCGCCGCTCGAGTTGGCCAGACGGCTGGAGCGGCCGCTGGCGCTGCTGAGCGACGGCCCGCGGGATGCCCCGGCCCGGCAGCGGACGCTGCGGGCCACCATTGCCTGGAGCTACGACCTGCTGGAGCCAGGCGAGCAAACCCTCTTTGCCGATTTGGCCGTGTTCGCCGGCGCCGGCATGCTCGACATCATCGCGGCGATCGGCGGCGATGGCGACGCCATCCTCGATGACATCGCGGCGCTGGTCGATCACAGCTTGCTTCGCCAAACGGAAGACGCCGGACAGGCCCGCTTTACCATGCTGGAAACAATTCGCGCCTACGCCCGCGAGCGGCTGGAGGCCAGGGGAGACGCGGCCGCGGTCCGGCTCCGCCACGCGGCCCACTTCTTGGCGGTCGCCGAAGAGGCGGCGCCGGAGCTGACGGGCGCCCGGCAAAGCGCCTGGCTGGACCGGCTGGAGCGAGAGCATGACAACCTGCGGGCCGCGCTGGCGACCTTCGAGGAAACAGCTTGGCCGGTGGAGCGGCTGCGACTGACGGCTGCCCTCTGGCGGTTCTGGTGGACCCGCGGCTATCTCGGCGAGGGCCGGCGATGGTTGGAGCGGGCGCTGGTCGGCGCGGCTGAGCCAGCGGGACCGGTCCGCGCCGCCGCGCTCGACGGCGCCGGCGCCCTGGCCGAGGCCCAGGGCGATTTCCCGGCC
>JALZJP010000139.1 GCA_030859715.1 Chloroflexota bacterium | reverse complement strand
CGCCGTGGCGGCGGTGGCGGCGGTGGCGACCAGGGCGGCGCCGGCGCCGGCCGCCGCGCTCTGGCGCAAGATATCGCGCCGACTGTAGGTGTTCGGCTTCACGGCTGATCCCTTTCCGGCTCTATGTGCCAGTTACTCGGCTTGCGGCCGATGCCAACGTCTCATCCTGGAGCGTGGGGACGGTGACCGTCACCGTCTCCTCGGGCCCGAGCCGGCGGGGCCGCTCGAGCGCTACCGACCCCGTGCCAACGTGCAGGCGGCGGAGGGCGAGCTGCCCCGCCAGGACCGTGAGGGTGACGGCGGTGCCGGCCCCATCGGGGTCGAGCCGGACCGTGCCCCAGGCGTCCCCGGTGGACCAAAACCGGCGGGTGGCGCCGGCCACCGGGGCGAAGCGCATCGTTTCCGTCACCCCTGAATACTGAAACCCCGTCAGGGCGAGGACCGCCGCCCAACTCGCCATCGCCCGGGCGTAGTGGTGGCCGCACTCCGCCTCGTTGAAGGGGCTACGCCGTTCGCCATCGTAGCGGGACCGGATCGCCTCGATCAGGCGAAGCCCGTTCTCGTGTTGCCCCTCATAGAGCATGTGAACGGCGGCGGTGTATTCGAACCCGGTCATCACCTCATTGTAATAGGGGAAGGGACGCTCCGGGCGCCGGCCCCGCGGATAGGTCGCCATCAGCACCGCCGCCTCGTCATTGAGGGCGAAGGTGCGCAGGTGATTGAAATGCCCGAACAGCTCCTCCTTGAAGTTGTGACGCATGATCGCGTCGAGCGTGGCGCGGACATGCTCGGGATCGGTCAGATAGCCAAGTCCGCAGACCTCGGCCATGTACTGGCCGACGAGTTGATCGACCAGGCAGCCGGCGCCGAGCTGCAGCGCGGGGTCGGCCAGGTCGCGGGCACCCATGTCGGCGTGACGCAAGCCGGCGGCGATGTCCGCTTCGCGCTCGACCGGCCGGACGTGGTGTTCATAGTAGTCGCCGTTGAAGAGATTGGCGTCGATCCAGGCCGCGCCACGGGCGGCGAGATCGTTGCATTCGGCGGCGAATTCGGATTCGCCGAGATAGGCGGCCATTTCAGCGCTGGCGCGGAGGGCGCCCAGGTACCAGATCCCCATTTGGGGGTTCGGCCCGTAGTATTCGACGTCCATCGTGTTGTGCTGGCAGCCTTCCATCACGCCGTCGCGATCGGCGTCCCAGCCGCCCGGAATCCAGCAAAATGCCAGCGCCGCTTTCGCCCGCGGCCAGAGACGGCGGAGCAAATCGTCGTCGCCGGAGAGCTGCCAGTCGCGGTAGAGCTTCATCAGGCAGCCCATCTGGCCATCGGCGGCGGCCAGACCCCAGGCGGTGGCGCGCGTCGCCAGCGGCAGGAGGACGCGGAAGCTCATGTGGCCGTCGTCGCGGGTGGCGTGCAGGAATTCGATCTCGCGCATGCCGCGAGCGAGGGAGCCGAAGAGGAAGGCGGTCGCCTGCTCATAGTTCCAGACGTGGGTGCAAGAGCCGAGACAGGAGCCCTCGGTGTCGTTGCAGCCTTCCCAGCCATAGAAGTATCCATCGGGCGTTTGGAAGCAGGTTTGGGTGCGCAAGGTGCTGAGATTGAACAGGGCCGCTTCTTTGACCGCCGCCGGCAGATCGCTGGCGACAAAAGCGTCGACGAAGCGGAGGGAGGCGGCTTCGAGCGCGGGCAAGTCGGGCGCGATCGTGACGGCGGCGTCCCAGGCGTCGACGAACCGGGTCGTGTAGAGGTTGCCGATCACGTCATCGGCGTAGCTGTTGACGCCGCCGGTGGGGGTCAGGCCCCAGGCGCGGCGATTCGGGAAGTGCCAGGTCCAGAGGAAGGTGATCTCCCGGCTGCCGCCGGCGGGAACCTCGGTCGCCACCGCCACCGACCCGACCGGCGTCTCGACGCTGCCCTGGTCGCGGTTGCCGAGGCGGCCATCGGCGGCGAAGTCGTCCCAGAAATCGAGCAGGGCGTCGCCCCAGTTGCGATCAGCCCAGGCGGTCCGCGTCGTGACGCCGCTGGTAGCGGTGGTGGAGAGGGCCAGGGTGCCCCATTGCTCGGCGCGGGGATCGACCCCGCGGCTGGCGAAGTGGACGCCGGTCAAGCCGACGCCGGAGCGAGTTTCGTTGTGCCCCTGGCGGGGGGCGCCGTTCGTGCCGTCGGTGCCAATGAAGTTCTGCAGGCTGCCGGCGATGGCGGCCGCGACCGGCTGATCGGTCGGGTTTTCGAGCACGAAGCGGAGCACGGCGACGGGCAGCGCGCTCCGCGCCACGTCGCCCGGGATGAGGGGATTGAACGCCTCCAGGCGGACCTGGAGCGGCACCGCCTCGTCACCGAGCAGGACTTGGCCGAAGGGGTAGGCGGCGAGGAAGGCGCAATGCCGGAAGCGGGGCAGGCCGTGGTTGGCGGCGAAGCCGCCGCGAGCTTCCTCGTACGGCGGCCGCAGCACCCCTTCCAGGGCCCGCACCACTGGCGCCTCGTCACCTTGTTGGGTGCGCAGGGCGAAGAAGGCGTTGCCCGGGGTGAAGCCCTTGGCCGGCCGGTTGACGACCTCCCAATCGTGCAAGTTGCCGCGGCCGCCCAGCGAGATGGTGCCGGTGCCGATGCCGCCCAGGGGGAGGGCAACCCGGTCCAGCCGCCGCCCTTCGTAGCGGGTGAGCACGGGCCAGGTTGGGCTCGGCGACGTCATCACGCGACGAAAACTCCTGTGTTGGAGACGGGCATCAAGGCCCGGCGAGGACTGGGGACGGTTGCAGGGCGATCTGCCACTTGAAGTTTAGTTTCGGTCGATGTCGAATCTTGTTGTATCATCCACGTGACGGGCTGTCAAGCGGCTGCGGTCCCGGTGCGCATGTCGCTCCGCCACCGCGCATTGCGGCGAATTTCGGCATGAGCATGCTATGCTGCCGCGAACTAAAAGTTTAGTAAACGACGCCGGTGAGGGACACGTAAAGGGTAGAGTGGATTGGCCACGTTGCGCGACATCGCGGAGGCGACCGGGCTCTCGCTGGCGGCGGTGTCGCTCGCCCTCAATGGGCGGAATGGGGTCAGCGATGAGACGCGGGAGCGGGTGCTGGCGGCGGCGGCCGAGGTGGGCTATGTCCGCCGGGCCGAGCGGCAGCCGCGGCCGGCCCGCGGCTTCATCGGCTTTGTGATCGAGCAACTGCCGTTCCCGGTCTTCTCCGATATTTTTTACGGCGATGTGGTGCATGGCATCGACCAAGAGGCGCACGCGCTGGGGTTTTCGACCGGGTTTACCGTGGTCGAGCCGGAGCGGCCGGTGGAAGCGCGAGCGAAGGTTCGGCAGATGCTGCTTGGCAACCGGGCGCGCGGGCTGATCGTGATCGGCGGCAGCAATCTGATCGACGAGCTGGTGCGCGACTTGGCGAAGCAGGCGGCGCCGCTCGTCCTGCTCGACAACTATCTGTACGATCTGCCGCTCGATGGGATCGAGATGGACCACCTGATCGGCGGCTACCTGGCGACCCGGCACTTGATCGAGCTTGGGCACCGCGAGATCGGCTTCATCGCCGGCCCGGCCAAGTACCGGACGCTGAGCGACCGGGCCGATGGCTACCGGCGGGCGCTGGCGGACGCCGGGATCAGGCTTGATTCCGGGCTGATCGTGGAGCCAGGCGGCGGGTGCCCCGGAGGGGCGATCGGGGGGAAGAAGGGCTACCACGAGATGCGGGAGCTGCTGACCCGGCGGCGTCCCAGCGCCGTCTTCGCGGTCAGCGACAAAGCGGCCTTCGGCGCCATCGACGCGATCCGGGAGGCCGGCCTGACCATCCCGGACGACATCTCGCTGGTCGGCTTCGACGACGTCCACGAATCGAGCCTGCTGACGCCGCCGCTGACCACGATCGCCGTCCCCAAGCGGTTGATGGGCCGCCTCGCGGCCCGGCTGCTGGCGGACCGGATCGGCCCCTCCGGCGACGGCGTCTCCGCCTTCGCCAAGCCGACCAAGCTGGTGGTGCCAGTGTCGCTCGTGGTGCGCGAATCGACGCGGGCGGCGCTGAGCGTCTTCTCGTAGCAGTCTGGATCGTGACGTTTCGCGTCGCGGATTGAGAGAGTGTCGGAAACGGACGGTTCGAGCTGGCATCAACAAACTTTTGTCTAGCGCGGTAGGTCTCTGGCTCGCCGCTCGACGCGCTTGTAGAAGTTTTCTCTTGGTCCGACGAAGTACACAATGCAGACATCGCCCTCAAAGAGATAGGCGGCGCGATACTGGCCACCGCCTTTGAGGCTGAAATGCAGTGAGCGTGAATGTTCGAGGGTGCCCTTGAGCCGCTCGCCTTTGAGTGGATTGGCTTCCAATTCACCGAGTTTGCGCAGAGCCTGTCCTTGCCAGGGCCGGAGGTCGTCGATCTGAGCGAGTGCCTCCGGCGTGATCTCAAGGCGACATGTCTTCGGTGTCGTCATCGAGATCGACTCCATGCGAAGCGGCGTACTCACGAACGTTAATCGTCTTGCCCGCTCGATATTGCCGGGCAGCATCGCGGGCTAGGACATCAAACGGATTCTCCGCTCTGGCGAGCCGGACCGTACCGTCGGCTTCTTGTTCAAGAAAGAAGACATCGCCCCCCTTCCACCCAAGCTGCTCACGAGCGGCGCGGGGAATGCTCAATCTTCCCTTGTCGTCCATCCGTACGTCGATTGCCATAGCTGGTTCCTAGGTTCCCTTATTCGATGCTCTCCACGGTACGACGCATCGTGTGGGCCTATCCCACTAACGTGAAGCGTAGTTCGACGGGAGCCGCCCGTCAAGCATCAGTTGCGGATGGTTCGTCGTCTTGCCAACATTCGTGGCCTGCCGACATACGGCAACACGAGCGCCGGATGCCTCCTGGCGCTCGTTCCGGGATTCGGCGCCGATCAGCCTTGGAGGTGGGCTTCTAGGAACCAGAGGTCCTTGTCGATGGTGCGCGAGATCTCGGTGAAGAGATCGGCCGTGGTCATGTCCTGGTGCTCGTCGGCGGTGTCGATCGCGGCGCGGGTGGAGGCGGCATACTTGCCATAACGGTCGACCAGGGCGGTGACGTGGGCCATGGCGTCGATGGCGTCGGCAGGGTATTCGGGGAGCGTGGAGTTGGCGGCCGCCATGCGGGCGGTGCCCATCGCGGTGCCGCCGAGGGCGGTGGCGCGTTCCGCGATCTCATCGACGAAGCCGAGGACCCGCTCGGCCAGGTCGTCGAACAGCTCGTGCAGGGCGATGAACTCTTTGCCCTTGATGTTCCAGTGGGCCTGCTTGATCTGGCTGTAGAGGTCAAAGGTGTCGGCCAGTTGCTGGTTCAGCAGGGCGATCACGGTGGTGCGGGTGGCCTTCGGCAGATCGAGGTGGGTCTTGAAGGTGCGCGTCGCTTCGGCGCTCTTCGCCATCGTGAGTACTCTCCTTCGGTGATGTCGTCCGGTTTCGGCGGCCGGCGCGGGGCTGCCGAGCACTGTACCGTGGAATCAGGTTTGCCAGCAAAGGCGGCTGGCGCGCTGCCGCGCCGCCACGCCATGCCGGACGCAACGCCGGGGATGCGGCGCATCCCCGGCGGTCGCGATCATCCGTGGTGACTCGTGGCGGCGATTGGCTACGACGTTGGCGTCGCCGCCGCGTCGTCCTCGCCTTCTTCCGCGGCCGCTTCTTGCTCCGCGGTCTGCTCCTCGGCGCCTTCCAGCGGCACGGTCTCCGCGCCGTCCGGCACCGCATCGGCGGAGACGATCCGCCAGAGCGTCCCGGTCGGGTTCTCGGACGGGTTGTAGTCCCGGCCGAAGACGCATTCGCAGGCGGTGACGTACAGTTCGCCGTCCTCGGCCTGACCGGCGCCGGTGACCAGCAAGGTGGTATCAAGGAGTTCCTGGAAGATCCAGGCGCCATCGTCGCCTCGTTGCAAGCCCCAGATTCGGCCGGAGCAGAAGTCGGAGGTGAAGTAGATGCCGTCGAGGTTCGCCGACTCGTCACCGCGGTAGACGCCGATGCCGGTGATCGAGCAATCGCCGTCGGCGTGGCTGTACTCGGCGACCGGCAGTACGCCGACGAGGCCGCACTCGGTCAGCGCCGGCGGATAGCAATGGGAGCCTTCCAACCATTTCCATCCGTAATTCTGGCCGCCGGCGCTGCCGGCCGGCTGGAAGTTGATCTCTTCCCACCCGATCTGACCGACATCGGCGATATACAGGTCACCGGTGTCCTGGTCAAAGCTGAACTGCCAGGCGTTGCGAAGCCCGTAGGCCCAGATCTCCGGCATCGCGTCCGGGTGGTAGTCACCGGTTTGGGCGATCTGATTCGCCTCGTCGCTCGGCAGCACGCCGGCCACGAACGGGTTGTCGCTGGGGATGCCATACCGAGCGCCGGTGTCGGTTGGCGCATCGACGTCGATCCGGAGGATCTTGCCGAGCGGATTGCCGAGGTCTTGGGCATTGCCGTAGGGATCGCCGGCCAAGCCGCCGTCGCCGATGGTGATGTAGAGATAGCCGTCGGGCCCGAAGTGGAGGGTGCCCCCGTTGTGATTGACGTAGGGGTCCTCGAAGGCGAACAGCACCCGGGCGCTCGCCGGGTCGGCCTGGTTCGGATCGTCCGCCGAGACGGCGTACTCCACTAGAAACTGCTGGCCGTTGGTTCGGTAGTCGCTGTAGTAGACGAAGAAGCGGCCATTGTTCTCGTAGTCCGGGTGGAAGGCGGCGCCGAGCAACCCCTGCTCCAGGAAGTCGATCTTGACCGCGGTCGTGATGTCGAGGAACGGCTCCATGGCCACGGCGCCGTCGGCTTCGACGATCCGCAAGTACCCCACCCGTTCAATGATGAACAGGCGATCGGAGCCATCGTTCGCGGTCGCCACATTGACTGGATCAATCAAGCCGTCCGCGACTTTGACCAACGTCACCTCGGGATTCCCAGGCAGCGTCCCGTCCGGTAAGGCGACGCCGGCGGCGCCCGCCTCGCCGATCGCGATCGGTCCCGGTGTGCCCTCGGCTTCCTGGGCGGCGGTCGTCACGACGAAGGGCGCGCTCCCGAAGAGGAGAGCCATGAGCATCACGACGATGGTAATCCGGGAGGCCGTGGTGGACATCGACGATTCCTTTCCGTTCAGGTCGAACCAGCCGCTGGCACGCACGCCGGGGATGACCGGGTGCCGGGCTTCACCAGTTCACGCCGATTTCATGCCACCGGCGGCGAGCGCGGTCAGGTAGGCGGTGAAGACGCGGGGCGCCCGGTGGAAGTCGCTGAGGCGGAACCATTCGTTGGGGGCGTGCATCCGGCTGCCCGGCAGCGAGAAGGCGAGGCTGACGGTTTCGGCCCCCAGGATCCGCTGGAGTAGGGCAATGGCCGGCACCGTGCCGCCGGTGCGAGTGATCAGTGGCTCGGTGCCGCCGTAGGCTTGGCGCAGCGTCGCTTTTGCCGCCTCGAGGGCGGGATGATCGCGCCGGATCGCGGCCGGATAGGCGGAGCCCGGAAAGCGAACCAGCGTCGCCGTGGCGCCGGCCGGCAGCCGTTCGGCGACGTGGCGCTCGATCAGATCGAGGATGCGGGCCGGGTCTTGGTCGGGGACCAGCCGGCAGGTGATCTTGGCATGGGCCTTCGCCGGCGTCACCGTCTTGGTGCCGGCGCCCTGGAACCCGCTCCAGATACCGTTGACGTCCAGCGTCGGTCGCGCCCACATCCGCTCCCGCGGGGTGTAGCCGGCTTCGCCCGCCAACTCGTCGACGCCGGCCTGGGCCCGCACCGCGGCGTCATCATCGGGCGGGGCGGCGATCTCGGCCCGGTCCGCGGCCGTCAGGTCGCGGGCGTCGTCGTAGAAGCCGGCGACCGCGACCCGGCCCGCGTCGTCATGGAACGAGGCGACGAGCGTGGCGATGGCGCGGGCGGCGTTCGGCACCGTGGCGCCGTACACCCCGGAATGGAGGTCGGTGGTGCTGGTGCTGAGGTCGATCTGGCAGGCGGCCAGACCCTTGGAGGAGACGGTCAGGGAGGGCGTGTCGGGGCCTTCCATGCCGCCATCGACCGAGAGGACGACGTCGGCCGCCAGCAGCTCGCGCTTGGCCTCGAGCAGGGGCGCCAGGTTGGGGCTGCCGATCTCTTCTTCGCCCTCGAACAGGAAGGCCATGTTCAGCGGGGGCGCTCCCGCGGTCCGCTGGAAGGCGGCGACGGCGTTGATGATTGCCAGCAGGTTGGCCTTCATATCGGCGGCGCCGCGGGCGTAGATGTCGCTATCGCGGATTTCCGGGGCGAACGGCGGCGAATCCCATAGCTTAAGCGGATCAGCCGGCTGGACATCGAAATGGCCATAGACGAGGACCGTCGGCAGTTGGTCGTCGATCTGCCAGCGGCCGAGCACCGACGGCCAGCCCGCGGTCGGTGCGATCTCCACTTCTGGTACCCCGGCCCGCTTCAGGGCGCCGGCGACAAATTCGGCCGCGCGCTCGATATCGGCCGCATGCTCGGGCAGGGCGCTGATGCTGGGAATGCTGAGCAGCTCCAGCAGCTCGGCCAGATGCGCGGGCTCTTGGCTCGCCAACTGTAGCTCGATCGCGTCGGTCATCTCCGGGGCACTCCTGTCTCGATTCATCCGGGCGGGCGCCGGCGGCGGGCGCGCCACCGCCCCGGCATCGTACCAGGGATGGTTCTCGCCCGGTTGGCGATTCGTTAGCCGGAGTTGTTCGGTTCGCGTTAGATACGGTGACACCCCGTGTTCTGCGGGGAGATGGGGCTGGCCGCACCAAGCCGGCTCGACGCCAGTGCAGGAGCGGAGCGAGCATCATGAACAGACGCCAGCTTCTCGATCGCCTCGATACGGCGTGGCAAGACTTTACGGCCTCGTACGCGGGGATGTCCGACGTGGACTTGATGGAGCCGGGCGTCACCGGCGGCTGGTCGGTGCGGGACATCATCGCCCACGTCACCACCTGGGACGAGGAGTCGCTGACCCATCTCCCGACCATCGCCGCCGGCGGCCGGACGCCGCGGTACGCGACCCGCGGCGGCATCGACGCCTTCGACGCGCCACGGACGGAGCAATTCTGCGGCCTGTCGCTCGCCGAGGTGCGGGAGCGGCAGGAGGAGACCCACCGCCGGCTCCTCGTCTACCTGCAGGACGTGCCGGACGTTCTCATCACCTGGGAGACGCGCTTCCGGCGCCGCCAGCGGCTCGACACCTACGGCCACTATCCGCTCCACGCCGCAGCGATTCGGGCCTGGCGGGAGCACTGGAACGGCGGCTGATTGCAGCGCAGCCTGTCTCCATCACGCCATGGCGAACTTGCTGACACGGCGTAATCGCGGACGACGCATGGTCGCCCGCCAGGGTCAGGTCTTCTTCACCAGGGAAAAAGCTCGGCAACATGTGGGTTTCGGTCGCGAAGGTTGCGGCTGATGCGAAACATGCCGGGGGAAAGCGCCCCTCCCACGAGCGTCTGCCAGCGCTCCGGCCCCCGCGGAACCGCGAGCCGTGGCGTACTGCCTGGAATCGCTTGGCGGCTGGGCGTGAAGCACCAACAGAGCCGGGTCGCGGCACATGCCTGGACGGGTTCGCCGCAAGCAGAGGCATGCCGCGCGATCGGATAGTCCCGGTTTGACCCCGTGCCGTGGGTCAGGACGCGGGTGGTGCGGCCACGCCCCAGTCGGGGTTGTAGTTCTCCGCCGGCTTGGTCAGGCGCTGCTTGGCGGACCCGTCGGCTTTCACCACGTAAATGCTCAGCTTTCCCTTCCGCGCCGTCGTGAAGGCGATCCTGGTGCCGTCGGGGGAAAAGACCGCTTCAGAATCCTCAACCTTGTTCTTGGTCAGCCGCACCTGTCGCTTGCCATCGGCGTTCATCATCCAAATCTCGGCGCTCCGCTCGAAGAGCATCTGGTTGCCGCGGTCTCGGGTGAACACGAGCTTCTTCCCGTCCGGCGACCAGTTCGGCTTGTAATCGTCGTGCCGGTTGAGCGTCAAGCGAATTTCGCCGCCCCCGCCCGCGTCCATCGTGAAGATCTCCAACGTGATGTTGCCGTGGGGGTGCAGCACCCCCTGGGTATAGGCGATCGTCGTCCCGTCTGGCGACCAGGCCGGGAAGTACTCGAACCGAGGCGTGGTCGTGAGCTGGGTTTGGTTGGAACCGTTGGCGTCCATGACGAATAGCTCTTGGTTGCCGGCGCGGGTGCTGACGAAGACGATGTGGGCGCCGTCCGGCGACCAGGCTGGCTGCTTATCCTCACCCGGGTCGGTCGTCAGGCGTTCTCAGTTCGCGCCGTCGGCGTCCATGACGTAGATGTCGGTGTTGCCGCCCGCTTCGTCGGATATGAAGGCGATCCGGTCGCCGTCGGGCGAGACGGCGGGCTGACCCTCGAAGACCGCCGTCTCGGTCAGGCGCACCTTGTTGCCGCCGTCCGGGTCCATCGCGTAGAGCTCGGGGATGTCGTGCTCCTCAGTCGTGTACACGATCCGGCCGTTCACCCCGGGAAAAGCCGACCTCGCGGCGCCAACCAGGCGCCGCCAATTGGCAGGCCGATCAAAATCGCCAATGCCAATCGGAACATGCTCGACCCCCTATTGTTTCGCTCGCGGCGAACCACAGCCCGAGCCGTTCAGGTTGCCAAGAAGCCGCCGCGACTGCATGACGCAACCAGCCCGGTGTGGGAGCGCAATCCTCAGCGCGGCTCATGTTGCGCGTCGCTGCGCCACTTGACGGGTCGATACGACCCACACGTCGCCCCGGTACGCAGCCGGCGTGCCACGCTTGTTGGAGCGTCACCCGGATTCCGCGCGAGGCAACACCTCCTGAAGGCTGACGACAGGATCGCTGATGGCCGAGCCGCCGCGCGGCGCGGTCTCTCATATCGAGTGCCCATCGCCGCGGAGCGGTACGCAGACGAACCGAATAGGTCGCGGCGACCATTGCTCAGGCGGGGGCGAGCGCGTCCTTGAGGGTTGGGCCGAGCGGCCCTTCGGACAACAGTCCTTCAATCAGATGCTGTTTGCGCGATTCGCCGCGGCGCGTGACCCGCTCGATCATTCGCCTGAGCCAGAGCTTGCACCGACCCCGATAGCCTAGGATGCGATGGCGCTCGCGGCGAACATCATCGACCGTCATACCCAACAGGTCGGCAACGTCCAGCAATTCGACCAGTGAAGAATGCTCTCGTCCCGCACGGATCACGTAGTCTTCGATTTGCAAACCGACGACTTCGTCGGTATCGACGTCCACGAGCGCACCAAGGTAGTCATCGAGGTCATGGTTTCCGCCCGATCAGCGAATCGTCATCGGTGTCCCGGTTCGGGCTCGACGCGGAAGCCGGCGATCGCCTGATCGATCCATTCGAGATAGGACCGCTCGCGGGCGATGCCGTGGCCGACGACCAATTGCCAGCGCGCGAGGCGTTTGCCGCTGCCCCAGGCGGGCAGTTGGGCTCGGATGCGGTGGTAGTTGTCGAGACGGGCCTGGTGCTCGGCGCGGGTGGCCGCCAGCAGTTCGGCAAGCTCGGCGTCGGGGATGCCCGCCGCGCAAAAGAGCTGGACCAGGAGGGGATCGCGAACGGTGGGGAGTGGGGCGGGAAGGGTCAGCCAGCGATTCAGCTCGGCGATTCCGGCGTCGGTGAGCGAGTAGACTTTCCGGTTCGGGCGATCGCCGCCGGGCTCGACCACGAAGGAGGCCCAGCCTCGTTCGACGAGACTGTCGAGCGTTCGGTAGATCTGGGCCTGGTCGGCGGGCCAGAAGAAGCGCATTGAGCGGTCGAACCAATTGCGCTTCAGGTCGTAGCCGGTCATGGCCTGGTAGTTGAGCAGACCAAGAATCGCGTGCGGTAGTGACACTGATGAGTTCTCCTCTTGACGGTGGTGACGAGAGCGGATACACTGCAAAGGCCTATATATGATAACACATATATAGGCCTCAACATTTTAGTGCCGGGACCCGCATGGGACTCCTTCGCCCGCCGATGCGCGATCCATGCTCCCGGCCGCGTGGCCCGGCTTCCCTTTGCCTGGAGGAACTGGCCGGGCCAGGAGGACGAATCGATGTCTGCCGCCTCGCGCCGTTTAGCCGGTATCTTGCTCGTGCTCTATCCGACCGCGGTGTTCGGGGGCGTCAGCTTGCTCAACATGCTGGTCAACCCTGGGTCTGGCTATGCCGAGAACGCCTTTCGCCAGGACCTCTGGCGGGCGGGGCATGCCCACGCCGCGGTCTTGCTGCTGTTGTCGTTGGTGGTACTGCGGTACGTGGATGAGGCCAACCTCTCCCCGGGCTGGCAATCGCTGGCCCGGCACGCGGTGCCGCTGGCCGCCATCTTACTGCCGATGACGTTCTTCCTCTCGGTCCTGCCGGCCGACGCCACCGAGCCGAACGGGCTTATCTACCTCGCTTACGTGGGCGCCGTCTCGCTGATAGCCGGCCTGCTGACACTGGGCGTCGGTCTGCTGCGCGGTGCGCCGCGGGCCGCAACGTCTCCGCGGAATTCATCCCCGTCACTCGTGTAGCCCAGTTCCCGCCGCTGTTGCCGTGTTCGCGTCTATCACTGAAGGAATGTTTACCATGTTGCACCGTGTTCTAGCGTTGGTCCTGGCAGTCCTCATCGCCTTCGTTGGTTTGTTGGGGCTCGACGACAATCGGACCATCGTCGCCCAAGACGCTACTCCGGCGGCCGAGCCGGAGGTCGTCCTCGTCGATGCGATGCCCGAGTATCTGGCGGTCGAGATCGCCGAGACGATTCCCGCCCCGCCGGCGGTGCTTGTCCTGTTGCGGGTGACGCTGGAGTCCGGCGCGGTCCGTGCCTTTACCGCGCAACGGGAGACGGCGCCGCTGGTCCTGGTCGAGGCCGGGACGATGACCGCCACCGCCACCGCTCCGCTCACGATCAACCGCGAGCGGCCCGGCGGCGAGCGCGAAGAGGTTGCCGCCGGCACCGAGTACACCGCGAGCGCGGGCGACTTCTTTGTCGGCCCGGCCACGGGAGCGGTCGAAGAGTTCCGTAACGAAGGACAAGCGCCACTGGTCCTGCTTGTCTTCGTGATTGACCCGGCGCCGGATGGCGCTCCAGCCGCGACCACGGTCGAGCTGCCCGCCGGTGTCACCTCCGACCTGCTGGCTGCGGGCATGACCGAGGAAATTCCACCGGCCCCGGCCCTGCTCGAACTGCTCCGGTTCACGTTTGCGCCGGGAGGATACGTCGAGCTGCCGGAAACGAGTCCCGCCACCGCGCTCATCTTTGTCGAAACAGGCGACATGACCGTCACCATGGACGCCGACGCGGTGGTCCAGCGGAACGCGCCAGGCACCGCCAACCCGGAAACGGACGAGTATGCCGCCGGCACCGAGTTTACGGTCGCCGCCGGCCAGTCCATGATCGGTCAGCCCTACGCGGCGGTCGATGCTCGCAACGTCGGCGAGGAGCCGTTGGTCATCTTCATGGCGGTGATTCAGCCCGCCCCGGTCCCGTAGGCGGGCCAACGCTACCACGGGCGTGGGTCGTCAGGTAGCATAGGTGCCAGCGATCGTTGCCGGCCTGCCGCCCAGAAGTCGCGGAACGGTTCGCGGCCCGGCTTGCTCCGGCGCCGCGAGCCGGCGTCACCCACCCGGAAGGACCCCTACGACGATGTCGAGTCGATCACCCGCAATCCATGACGGCCCCGCGGCCACGGATCGTCCTTGGTGGCAGCTTGGCCTCGCGGCCGGGGTTATCGCCGCCGTGGCGAACGTGATCCTGCTGGCCGCCTACCAAGCGGTCGCCGGGTCCCCGGCACAGATTGCGTTGTCGCCGGGAGCGCCGCTCCAAGCCCTGTCCTGGTGGCAGACGGTCATTGCCAGCATCCTCCCGGCCCTCATCGCCGCCCTGGTCGCGGCTGCCTGCTCCCGCTGGACCCCGTCACCGCGGGCCTGGTTCATCGGCCTGGTCGTGATCCTGGCCGCCCTGACGCTGGTGGCTCCGTTGTCCCTGCCGGTGGCGACCGGCAACCGGCTCGTCCTCGCCATCATGCACATCGTCACGGCGGCGGCGGTCATCGGCGCCCTGGCGCCGAGGTTGCCGGCGCCACGAGCGTAACCGTCGCGCTCACCGGCGGCGGACCTGGGAAGCAGCGCAAGCGTCGCATTCGGATGGCCCTGACGTGGCCCTTCCCGGCTCCAGGACCGGGGCCGCCGCGTCCAACCAGACCAACGCCCAAGGCTCCGTCGCGTCCTGATTCCAGGCGACACGGAGCCTTTTCCATCGCGCCCTTCGGCGCGGCAGCCAGGAGGGGCGCCGCCGGGGTGATCGGGCGGCGAGAACGGAGGAGCCGGGAGGGACTCCCCGGTCGTCCTCGGGCGTACTCATCTCTTGCGCCTAGCTTTTGACCATCACCGCATCTCTTTTGCTGTTGACATTCAAAAGATTGCTCGATATGATGCAAATGTTACGCGCGTCGAGAACAAAAGGTGTGGCGTTGTGGATTCGGCCAACCGCTCCCCAGGTGATCCCCCCACTCCCCTCGGCTTGCGCTCGGCGAATGGGGCCATCCACGATCTGGCGGCGCTGCTCAATGTCATCCGCGGCCAAGCCAGCAGCACCCGGCTGCTGCTGGCCCGCGAGACCGGTCTGAGCCGGAGCGTCATCACCCAGCGCCTCGCCGATCTGCGGGCCAGCGGCTTGATCGTCGAGTCCGGCAACGACGCGAGCAGCGGCGGCCGGCC
>JALZJP010000133.1 GCA_030859715.1 Chloroflexota bacterium | reverse complement strand
GGCAACGGCCACGACTCCAAGCCCGGAGTCGTGGCCGTCCTCGTCCGGGCCGAGGAATCGACACTCCGGACGCACCATCGCCAGCAAAGGAATCAGGTACACTGCCCGAGATTTAATCGAATGCTATGAATTGCCCGCGAAGACTGCCCGATAGTGGCTGCCAGACCGGGACCAGGCGCCCCGTCGGCACACGCAACCCCGCTGGGAGGGATTTGGCCATGGATCGTCGTCGCCGTTCTCGCGTCGCCAGCCTCGCTGGCGTCCTCATCGCCCTGCTCGTGCTGCTGGGGCCGATCGCCCCGGTCGCGGCCTGGCAGGCCACGCCGGGGGCCACACCAGCGGCAAGCGGCGCCGGCGATCATCCCTTCATCTTCTTCGCCGCCGACGGCGCCCGGCAAGACCTGATCGATCGCTACATCGAAGCGGGCTCCCTGCCGACCTACGCGGACTTGGCCGCCACCGGCGTTCAGGGTGAAAACGGCCTGCTCCAGGCCTTCCCGCCGAACACCGGCACCGGCTGGGCGACCCTCGCCACCGGCACCTGGCCCGGCGAGCACGGCTCGATGAACAACACCTTCTTCCGCACCGGCGAAGCCGACTTCGCGAGCTCGACCAGGGCCTTCGAGCCCGGCATCCTCCAGGCCGATACCCTGGGCCAGGCCGCTGAGCGCGCCGGCCAGACGGTGGTCGCGGTGGAGTGGGCCGGCGCCCGCGCCTACGACCCGGCGTTGCAAGGCCCGGTGGTCGATTACCGCGCCTTCTACTCTGACCGCGGCATCCTCGCCAACTACGATGTGCCGGGCCAGCCGGAGGGCGCCGATTTCTTCGGCGTCACCTACCAGCGGGTCGATCTGAGTAACGCCGAGGGGTGGACAACCGTCCCCGAGTCGTTCAGCCCGGCCCAGCAGCAACAGCTCGTGGTCACCGGCAACTCCGACAGCAACCCGGATCGCGCCTTCGATCTCTACATCTATGACTCGACCGATGACGACACCGTGAATTACGACCGTGTCCTGATCGCTCCCGGCCCGCTGGCCGGCGACGACGCGACGCCCCTGGCCGAAACCGAGGGAGCGATCGGCAAGGACGGCGCGACCGCCGTCGCCGATCTCGCCGCCGGTGACTGGGCCGACATCAAAGTCACGCTGACGGGTGAGGTGGAAGGCCAGACCGCCGGCTTCCACCTCAAAGCGATCGACATCGCGCCCGATCTCTCCCAATTCCGGGTCTACTACACCTCGATCGCGCGCGCCAACGCCGCCTACAACGGCTGCGACGACGAGCCCGGCTGCGCCGAGCCGCTTGGCTTTGCCGAGACGATCAACGCCGAGTTCCCCTCCGCCGTCGGCGCCGACTTTGCCCCGCTCGAGGCCGGCGTCATCGACGAGGCGACCTACGTCGAGCAAGGCCTGCTGGGGACCGCGAACTCGGAATCCTACCTCCGCTACATCGTTGACACGCTCGGCGTCCAGCCCGACCTCCTGCTGCTGGGCACCGGCGTCACCGACGAGTTCAGCCACCAGTTTCTCGGCCTGGTCTCCCCGACCGAGGCGGATGGCAGCGCCAACCCGTTCTACGACGACCTGAACGCGGACGGCGCCACCGACGGCCTGGTCGACGCGCGCGAAGGGTATATTCTGTCCGCCTACGAAGCGGCGGACAGTCTCCTCGGCGCCGGTCGCGAGCTGGTGACGGGGGCCAACGTCTTCGCCACCGCCGATCATGGCTTCGCCCCGGCCTACTGGGCCGTCAACGCCGGCGAGGTGCTCGCCGAGGCGGGCATCGTCGATGTCGCCCAGGGCGGCAACTGCACCGTCTCGCCGCCGATTGAGAGCACCGAGGGGACGCCCGATCCGGAAGCGCCGCCGGTCGGCGCCGCGGCCAAAGCCTGTTGGGCTGGCGCCACCGCCGCGATCTATCTCAACCTGGTGGACCGGGAACCGGGCGGCGTGGTCCCGGAGGAGGAGTACGACGCGGTGCGCGAGCAAATCGCGGCCGCCTTCGAAGACCTGACCGACCCCGCCTACGGCGACCGGCCGGTGGTGGCCGAGGTCTTCCTCAACGAAGCGCTACGCGACGTCGCCGGCACCGACGCCCTTCACCCCAGCCGCTCCGGCGATGTGGTGGTCGTCCTCAACCCGCCCTACCAGTTCGACGCGGCGACGCCGGGCGAGGTCATCGCCCCGTCCCAATTCTTCGGTCAGCACGGCTACCTGCCGGACCTGCTCAACCTCGACGCCAACATCAATATGTACGCCGCCTTCCTCGCCGCCGGTCCCGGCATCGCGCGGAGCGAAACGCCGGCCGCGGGCATCCGGGCCATCGACCTGGCGCCGACCGCCGCCTTCTTGCTCGACGTGCCGGGACCACAACAGGCGCGCGGCGAGATCCTGTACGACATCCTCGCCAACGGCGATCAGCTCCGCCAGGTGACGATCCTCGACGTCAGCGACTTCCACGGCCAGATCGTGCCCCTCTTCGCCAGCGCCGACGATTTGGAGGACGAGAACGCCAATAACGCCAGCTTCGCGGTTGGTGGCGCCCAAGCCCTCAAAGCCTGGTTCGACGCCTACCGCGCCGTGGCGCCGGACGGCGCGATCGTGATCACCGCCGGTGATGCGATCGGGGCGACGCCGCCGATCTCCAACTACTTCCAAGACCTGCCCGCGATCGAGATGATGAACCTGATCGGCTTCGACGCCGACGCCCTCGGCAACCACAACTTCGATGTCGGCTGGGAGTTCATGTTCGGCACCATCGCCCCCCTGGCCGAGTTCCCCTACCTGTCGGCCAACCTCGTGACCGAGGACGGTAGCGCCCCGGCCGCGCCCGCCGCGACCACGCCGGTGGCGGGCACCCCGGTGGCGGGGCCGGCCGGGTTTGCCCCGTCCGCCGTCTTCGACTTCAACGGCGTCGAGCTGGGCCTGATCGGCTTCTCGAATACCAATATTCCCCAACTGACGCGCCAGGGCTCGCTCGGCCCCTACCGGGTGGCTGATCCCGTCACCGCGATCAACGCCGAGGCGGAACGGCTGCGGGCCGAAGGAGTCGAGGCGATCGTCGCCTTCGGCCACTTGGGCGCCACCGGCGGCGACCTCGCCAACCCGACCGGGCCCCTGGTCGATCTCGCCAATCAGACGGTCGGGGTCGATGCGGTCATCGGCGACCACACCGATTTTCAGATCTCGACCATCTTGTCGAACGATGTCCTCCTGGTCGAGAACCGGAGCAAGGGCGTCATCTTCTCCCGCGTCCGGCTGGTGGTCGATACCGCCAGTGGCGAGGTCGTCTACAAGACCGAGGATCACCACCGGCCGTGGCAGCTCGGCACCACGCCCGATCCCGCGATCGCGGACCGGCTGGCCGAGCTGGACGCTGAGCTGCAACCGATCCTGGGCGCGGTCGTCGGCAACTCGACGGTGGCCATCCCCCGCGCCGACTCCTGCGGCAACGAGGTGGGCCGCACCTGCGAATCGCTGATCGGCAATGTCATTGCCGACGCGATCCGGCTCACCTACGACACCGACTTCGCCCTCACCAACTCCGGCGGCATCCGGGCCGACCTGACCTGCGGCCCGGAGGGCGGCGAGTTCTGCCCGGAAGATGCTGGCGAACACGCGATCAGCCGGGGCACGGTGCAGACAGTCCTGCCCTTCGGCAACGTCGCCGTCACCCTGGACGTCACCGGCGACGAGCTGAAGCAGTACCTGGAAGCCGCCGTGGCGCCGATGCCGGAGGTCAGCGGCGCCTTCCCGCAAGTGTCCGGCTTCTGCTTCACCTACGACATCGACGCCGAGCCGGGGAATCGCGTTACCGGCGCCGTCCGCCAGGCGGCGGATGGCAGCTGCACCGGCGACGCGGTCGATCTGACCGGGGCGAGCACCTACTCGCTCGTCAGCAACGACTTCTCGATCGCCGGCGGCGACGCCTACCCGGACCTCTCGGCCAAGGCGACCACCCGCGACATCCTGGCCACGGTGGTTGGGGACTCCATCGCCGGCGCCGGCATTTTCGCCGAGCCGGGAGCGCCGATCAGCCCATCGATCCAGGGCCGGATCGTCTGCGAGGGGGAGAGCTGCCCGGTCCCGACCGAGTAACCATTCGCCCATATCAGGCAGCGCCAAGCACGGCCGGGGAGCGACTTTTCGCTTCTCGGCCGTGTTTGGCTCGGTCGTGATCTCCCAAGCTCGGGGGATGGAGCCGGCCGCGTGACCCGTCGATTCCTTCGACATCAACCGGGTCATGCGCTCCGAAACGAGAAGGGGCGGTCGGCGTTTGTCTTCGCGCGCCGACCACCGGCGCCGTCAGGCTCCCCACGTTGCAGGCGTTTCGCCTTGGTCCTTGCCACGTTCGGGAGCGGGAGCTTTTGGCGTCGGTCCTTGATGAAAGCGATAGCCGCCGGAACAGCGGGCCAACTCGAAGTACCGAAGCTTACTGAAGGCTAAGCCGCAACGCGTCCAAACGGCGCTGCTCGAGCCGGAGCCGGGTGCCCCGAACGGGCGATCGTCGCGGCACACCAATCATTCGCGGGCGATAGTGATCGCCGGGAACGATCCGCCCCGGAGCGATAATGGAGCTCAGACGCGCCATCACAATCCGCGCCGGCACGGCGGGGCGGACGACCCGCACCGCTACCGGGAAACGATCGGACCCGTCTGCCTGAGCGAACGCAATGGGAATGGTCATCAGCGTGTCCTTTCGTCCCGGTAGCGTGCTGTCCGCGGCCGGTCGTCCATACCGACCGTTGGTCCAGAGTACGGCCGGACCGCGGTAGCCGCCGCCACCCCGTTGACACCATTCCTGCCAATTGAACGACACCGCCGATCCCCACCGGGAGCTGGAAACTGCCAGCGCCAACCACACCCCGTACCCCTACCTCGTCCCCAGAC
>JALZJP010000174.1 GCA_030859715.1 Chloroflexota bacterium | reverse complement strand
GCCGGTAAGCGATCACCGGCTCTCCCCTCGGACCGGGCGGGCAACTATTGTTCGAGCCACCAATTTTCGGCGTCCCAGGTCGCGTACTCCCAGGTGCTGATGGTAAAGCCGTGGAGGAGGTTGGAGTAGATGCCGCCCTCGCGGAATTGGTAAAGCGGAAAGGAAACGATGTCTTCGCGGATGGCGCCGGCCACGCTACAAAAGTTTGCGCGCCGTTCTTCCACGTCCGGCGTCTGGTTGGCGGCGGTGAGCCATCCGCCGACGTCGTCGCGCACCCAGCGGTAAAAATTACCGCCGCCGGGGTTCTCGGCGCTGGGAACTTGGTCCGGCGCGAAGTCGCTCTCGATCTCGGCCCCGGGCTCGGCGAAGTAGCCGGCGTCGTAGAGCAGCAGGTCGTAGTCGCCCAGCAGGCGGGGCGAACTGTCGGCCCAGGTGCCAAAGATCACCGCGAAATCCTGGTTCTCAATCGCGACTTCGATCCCGACCGCGGCCAGATCCTCCTGGACCGCCAGCTCGGTCAGGTCGAGGCTGGAGAAGCCGGTATAGCCGTTCATGTTCAGCGTCATCGGCGTGCCGTCGGCAACGTCCGGCACGCCATGCGCCTCGCGCACGCCGTCGCCGTCCTCATCCCGCCAGCCAACCTCATTCAGCAACTGGCCGGCCCGCTCCGGATCGTAGGCGAAGGTTTCGACCTCGCAGTTGATCCAGCCGACCTGGAGGACCGAATCGAGCGGCAGGACGCGGTCTTCGAACAGCTCGGTCCGGATCCGGTCCCGGTTGATCGCCAACGTGATCGCCTCGCGGACGCGGATATCACCGAGGATCGGGTGCGGCGGCTCGGCCCCCGGGTCGTCGTCGAACGGCATCGACTGGTTGAAGTAGATCGACATCACCCAGACGCCGGGCGCGGTCCGCTCGCTCGCGGTGCCCGCCGCTTCGATCTGTTCGGTCACTTCGTCGCCGGCCCAGATCATCACCTGGGCATCGCCGCCGATCATGCGGGCGGCGCGGGCTTCCTCGGCCGGGATGACCAGGAAGTTGATGCCGTCGAGGTACGGCTTGCCCTCCTCCCGGTAGTTCTCGTTCCTGGTCGTGAGCAGGTATTCGTCGGAGGACCACTCTTGAAGCACGAACGGCCCAGTGCCGATCGGCATCTGGTTGAAGTCCCAGGTTGCCATTTCGCTGGGCTCACCGGTGGCGTGCGCGGGCACGATCCAGGGGAACTGATCGAGATACCCGGCATTGAAGGCGGAGTAGCTGACGACCGCGGTTGCCGGATCGGGCGTCTCGATCCCGGAGATCAACTCGTACTGGCTGGCGACAGCCGAGCCGTTGTCGGCATCCCGCGCCGACTCCCAGGTATGGGCGATGTCGGCCGAGGTGACCGGCGTTCCATCCGACCAGAGCAGGTCCGGCTTCAGGGTCCAGGTCACCGAGGAGAGGTCTTCGGAGACGCCGCCGTTCTCCAGCGTCGGCAGCTCCACCGCCAGCGCCGGTTGGGTGAGTCCGTCCGGGTCGACGTAGGTCAGCCCCTCGAGGATGGCCGAGGTGACTTGGACCGCGATCGAGGTCTGGCCGATCAGGGGGTTGAGCGTGTCCGGGTTCTCATAGAGGAGGAAATTGACCATGCCGCCCGGTTGGGGCGGTCCCGCCGTATCGGAGAAGTAGGGCGCTTCCGGGGTTGCCTCTTGAGCCGCCGCCGGGAAGACGCCGAACAGCATGCCGAACATGGCGAAGAGGGCCACACCTGTCCATGGCCGTTCCCACCGAGTGAGCCGTCTCATCCAAAGCCTCCTGTGATCCCGCCGGCCGCGCCAGCGCCGCTCGGCCACGATTGTCGTCCCGCGGACGATCAAGCGCCCGCGCTCGCCGCGTCCGGTGCAGTTCGAGGCTGCATCATATCAGACGCAACGGCGCTGCCTGATCCCGGTTGGAATAATCGTGCCGCGTCGCCGGTGGTGCCCGCCTCGACCAGGAGGCGAGCGCGTCCGCCATCACGGAAGCGGGTCTGCTATGATCTGAAGCCTATCGACAGCCAGTCCGTGGTCGCCTGCTAGGAGGGACATAAACCACCTAAATCGTTCAGACGACCTGACCGGCCGATCGTAGACGAGATGGACTGAAAGGAGGGTTCGGCTCGGCATTGTCATCTGGATGCTTCGTTGATCGTTGGCGATCAACGCACGGTCCTGTAGCACTCGACCCGAACGTCGGGTGAGGATTGAAACAAACACGCTTGGTTGATCGCTGGTGATCAGCCGCTGACTCCAAAGGATGAAACGAGGGAACGATGAACCGTATGCTTCGGCTGCTGACAATCTTGATCGTCGTCGCGTTTACCGGCTTCGCCGGTCTAGCCAACGCAGCGCTGGCGCAGGACGCCGCGACGCCCACCGCCGCGGACGGTGAAGCGTTGCGCTTCATCGTCGTCAGCCACGGCCAGGCGTCCGACCCCTTCTGGTCGGTGGTCCAGAATGGCGTCAATCAGGCGGCGGAAGATCTCGGCGTCACGGTCGAGTACCAGGCACCGGGCACGTTCGACATGGTGGCGATGTCCCAGTTGATCGATGCCGCCGTGGCCTCGGAGCCGGACGGTCTGATCGTCTCGATCCCGGATGCGAACGCCCTTGGTCCGTCCATCGAGGCGGCCGTGGCGGCGGGGATTCCGGTCATCTCGATGAACTCCGGCAGCGATGTCGCCGCCGACCTTGGCCTGTTGACCCACGTTGGCCAGACCGAGTACGAAGCGGGCTTCGGCGGTGGCCAGCGGATGGCGGAAGCCGGCGTCACCAACGCCTTATGCATCAATCAGGAGGTCGGCAACGCGGCGCTTGACCTGCGCTGCGAAGGCTTCACCGACGCCATGGCCGAAGCGGGCGGCACGGTCGAAGTGCTCGCGGTCGATTTGGCTGATCCCACCGGTTCGCAGCAACGAGTTGAAGCCGCCTTGGCAGCCAACGACACGGTTGATGGCATTCTGACGCTCGGACCAACCGGCGCCCTTCCCACCCTCGCGGCGCTGCGAGATTCCGACCGGTTGGGCGATGTCCAGCTCGCGACCTTCGACCTGGCGCCGGAAGTGCTGACCGCCATCTCTGATGGCGACATGCTGTTCGCGATCGATCAGCAGCAGTACATCCAGGGCTACCTGCCGGTCGTTCTGCTCTACCTCTACAACACGAACCTGAACACCATCGCCAACCCGGTGCTGATGACCGGTCCCGGCTTTGTCACCGCCGACAATGCCGACCGCGTGATCGAGCTGTCCGAGGCCGGTACCCGCTAAACTCGGTGGCCAGTCGCCATTGATTTCCAGCTCCCGGTGGAGACGATTCCGCCGGGAGTTGGACCTCGACCCGGGAGGCCCCGATGTCCGCGGCCCGAGAGCTCCCAGCCGCCGGCGATTCCGCCGGGGATGAGCGAGTCGCGAAGACGAATCCAATCCGCGGCGCCTTCGGCCGGCCCGAGATGGGCGCCGTGGCCGGGGCGATCGTGGTCTGGGCCTATTTCGCGATCGTGGCCGGCGGACGGGGATTCCTGACGCCGCGCGGCACCGCCAGCTATCTGGAGGTCGCGGCCGAGCTCGGCATCCTGGCGATCGCCGTCGCGCTGCTGATGATCGGCGGTGAGTTCGACCTCTCGATCGGGTCGATGATCGGCGCCGCCGGGATGATGATCGCCTTGCTGACCGTCGAGTACGGTTGGAACCTGGTGCCGGCGCTCCTGGTCTCGCTTGCGTTCGCCTTGCTGATCGGCGCGGCAAATGGCCTCCTGATCCTCAGGACGGGGCTGCCCTCCTTCATCGTCACCCTGGCGACGCTCTTCATCGTGCGGGGGGCGACAATCGGCATCACCCGGGCAATCACCGGCCGGACCCAGGTCGGCGGCTTGCAAGATCTCCCCGGCTATGAGCAAGCTCAAATCATCTTTGCCAGCGAGATTGAGATTGCCGGCGCCGGCTTCCCGATCTCGATCGTGTGGTGGCTTGGGCTGGCGGCGGTCGCCACCTGGGTCTTGCTGCGCACCCGGTTTGGGAATTGGGTATTCGGCGTCGGCGGCAATCAGCAAGCGGCGCGCAACGTCGGGGTCCCGATCGCACTAGTGAAGATCGCGCTCTTTATGATGACCGCGGCGGCGGCTTGGCTAGTGGCGGTGATCCAGGTCTTGAATACGCGGGGGGCCGATGTCCTGCGGGGCGAGGGCCGCGAGTTCATCGCCATCATCGCGGTCGTCATCGGCGGCACGCTCCTCACCGGCGGCTACGGCTCGGCGATCGGCGCGGTGTTCGGGGCGCTGATCTATGGCATGGTCAGCCAAGGCGTGGTCTACGCCGGGGTCGACGCGGACTGGGTGCAGGCGTTCCTGGGCGGTATGCTCCTGGCGGCGGTGCTGGTGAATCGCTATATTCGATCGCAAGCCACGGAGTCGCGTCGATGAGCCAGCCCGAACCCGCCGCGCCGTTGATCGATGTGCAGAACGTCGCCAAATACTTTGGCTCGGTGATCGCCCTCAAAGACATCTCGATGTCGGTCCACGCCGGCGAGGTGATGTGCTTGCTGGGGGACAACGGCGCCGGCAAATCGACGCTGATCAAGATCCTCTCCGGCGTCCACCGGCCGGACGAAGGAAGCTATCTGGTTGAAGGGCGGGAAGTCCGGTTCTCGTCGCCGCGAGATGCCTTGAGCATGGGGATTGCCACCGTCTATCAAGACCTGGCGATCATCCCGTTGATGAGCATCACCCGCAACTTCTTTCTGGGGTCGGAGCTGACGACCGGTTGGGGGCCGTGGCGACGCTTTGACGTCGGTCGCGCCGCCGGCATCACCCGGAGCGAGCTGGCGCGAATGGGCATCGACATCCGCGATCCGGACCAAGCGGTCGGCACCCTCTCCGGAGGCGAGCGGCAATCAGTCGCGATCGCCCGCGCCGTCTATTTCGGGGCCAAGGTGCTCATCCTCGACGAGCCGACCGCCGCCCTAGGGGTGAAAGAGGCCGGCGTCGTCCTCCGCTACATCGCCCAAGCGCGGGCCCGCGGCCTCGGCGTCGTCTTCATCACCCACAACATCCACCATGCCTACCCGATCGGCGACCGTTTCACGCTCTTGAACCGGGGCCGCTCCTACGGCACCTTCAGCAAGCGCGACGTCAGCCGAGAGGAAGTCGTCGCCATGATGGCGGGCGGCGAAGAGCTGGAAGAGCTGGGCCACGAGCTGGAAGAGTTCGCCCGGACCGATCGTCTCGCCGCCGGCGAGCTGCGCGAAGTGGGCCGGGAGTTTGAGGCGGAAGCGGCGGCGGTGACGTCGGAGCAAGGCTCGGGAATGAATCGCCCAAAGGGCACCCCGAACTGATACCATAAACCACCCTAAAGGGTGCTGAGACGTTACCACGGACCGCGTTTTCCCAATGTGGAAGCCAAATGATCATCCTTAGCCGGCTTCAGCCGGGTTGGTGATTTCAGCTTGGGGATTTATCTCCGAGCTTGTCTCCGAATTCATGATCGTGACCATAATCAGCCGGGTCCAATGCCCCCGATGGCTACTCTACGCGCCGCAGAGCCGGGTTGTCACCTGGTACAGGAAGCGCGTCGCGAAGTGCAGGTCCGCGACCGCGATCCGCTCGTCGTGGCCATGCACGAGCGGGGCGTAGGTCGCCGCCCGGTCGGACGGGGCGAACGGGAAGAAGCCGTACACCTTGATGCCGGGAATATGGCGGGCGTCGGTGGCGCCGGCGGTCAAGTAGGGGGCCACCGTGGCCCCCGGCGCCATCTCCGCGATCGTCTCCTTGATGATCTCGAACAGGGGCGAGGCGGGGTCGAACTCCAATCCTGGCTCGCGAGAAAGCAGCTCGACCTCGACCTCGTCGCCGACCACGCTCTGCACGAGCGAGCGCCACGCCTCGGGATCGGTGCCGGGAAGGATCCGGCAATCGACGCCGAGCGTCACCTCGGAGGGGATCACATTGATTGTCTTCCCGCCCTGGATCACCGTTGGCACCGCCGTATCCCGCGTTGTGGCGCGGACGATCCGATGCACCAGCGGCTCGACCGGCATCGCCTGGATCGCCTCAACCGTCGGGTTCTCGATGACCCTTGCCACGGCGGCGGCGCCCGCTTCATCGAGCGCGGCGGCGATCGTTTCGAGCAAGATTCTCACCGGTGTCGTCACTTTGGTCGGCGGCTCCCAGGCGGTCAGCCGGCCGAGGGCGCCACTCATCTTCCCCATCGCGGTGCCATCGAGCGGGACGGAGGCGTGCCCCGCCGGGCCGTGGGCGGTGATCCGCAACCGGGCCGGCCCCTTCTCGCCCGATTGGCAGAGGTAGATGCGCTGATCGCCGGCGAGGATCGAGCGTCCTCCCCCTTCGTTGATGGCGTACTCGGCGTCCAGCACATCGGGCCGGTTTCGCCAAAGCCAGGCCGCGCCGAGCTGCCCGCCCCGCTCCTCGTCGGCAAAGGCGGCGAAGGTGACATCGCGACCGAGCGCCACGTTGTTGCGGGCGAGGGCCAGGAGGACGGCCAGCTCGGCCGCGACCTGCCCCTTCATGTCGAGCGCGCCCCGGCCCCAGATGTAGCCGTCGACAATCTCGCCGCCAAACGGGTCTTGGCTCCACTTGCCCGGTTCGACGCTGACCACGTCGGTATGACCGGTCAAGAGCAGCGGCCGTCCGGTGCGACGTTCGGCCCGGAGCCGGGCGACGACCGAGCCGCGGCCGGGCTCGGCCTCGATGACCTCCGCCTCGATGCCCGCGGTTTGGAGCAAATCGGCAATGTAGGTGACGGCCGGGGTCTCGTTGCCGGGCAGGTTGACGGTCTCGAATCGGAGCAACGCTTGCAGGATCCGGACCGCGTCGTCGCCGATCGCGGTCCAATCCATCTGTTGCTGGCCACCGCTGGTTGCCGCCGTGGTCACGGATACCTCCTTGGAGCGTGAAGCGAACAAGATTATCCCCGAAACTTGGCTTGGGAACGGTCAGACGGCAACCGGCAGGCTGGTCAGCCCGCGGGTGATCCCGGTCAGGCGCCAGACCAGCTCCTCCGGCGGCGCCGCCAGTCGGATGTCGGGGAACCGCGCCACGAGCGACGGTAGCGCGATCTGCCCTTCCAGCCGGGCCAGCGGCGCCCCGAGGCAGGCGTGGATGCCGGTGCCAAAGCCAAGATGTCGCGTCGGAGCGCGGGTGATGTCGAAGCGTTCCGGGTCGGCCACCAGCTCTGGGTCGCGGTCGGCGGCGGCAATCATCACATTGAGTGGCTCACCGCGCCGGATCTGCTGGCCGCCTAGCACCAGATCTTCGCGAGCGTATCGGGCGAGCGACATCTCGACCGGGCCGTAGAAGCGCAGAATTTCCTCGATCGCCGGCTTGATGTGTCGTTGGGGATCGGCTCTAAGCAGCGCGAGCTGATCGGGATGCTCGAAGAAGGCCAGCATGCCGTTGCCGATCAGGTTGACCGTGGTCTCATGGCCGGCCACGATCAGCAAGAAGATCATCGCGATCAACTCCTGCTCGCTCAGGACGTCCCCTTCCTCCTCGGCCTGGAGCAGGCCGGAGAAGAGGTCGTCGCCGGGCGTTTGCCGCTTCTCATTCGCAAGCCGCATCAAGTAAAAAGCAAAGGCGCCAAGCGATTCCATCGCCGTCGGATTGGTGCCGACTTGCGGGTTGAGCTCGAGCACGGCGTTTGACCATTGGCGGAAGCGATCCCGGTCCTCGAGCGGAATGCCGAGCATTTCCGAGATGACCGTGATTGGCAGGGGAAAGGCGTAGTACTCCAGGAGGTCGAATTGCCGGCTGCCGGTGGCGTTGACATGCGACTCTAGGTCATCCAGCAGCGCGTCCGCGAGCTGCTGGATGCGTGGTCGCAGACCTTCGATGAATTTTGGGGTAAAGCTTTGGGAGACGAGCTTTCGCAGCCGGGAGTGTTGCGGCGGATCGACACCAAGCAAATGATCGCTGAACAGGCGGTCGGTGGCGATCGCTTCCTCCCGGTCCTCCTCCGGCACATGGCCGTAGTAGGCATCGTTGGCGGCCTTAAGCTCCTCTTCCGTTAGGACCGTCCGGTAGTCGTTGGCGAAGCGCCGATGGTCTTTGAGCACCGTCCGCGCTTCGTCATAGCCAAGGACCAGCCAGAACGGGTTTCCGTTCGGCGCAAACGATCGGGTGACCGGATCCTGGACCCGGATCCGGGCGTAGACGGGGAACGCGTTCGACTTGAAGGCGGGGTCAAAGATGTTGATCGCGGACGCGACGTCCATGCGGTGTCCTTTCCATCGAGCTCGACTGGCGATGAGGTTAACCCACGGACGCTCCATAACGACCCGCCCATAGCCCGGAGGCAGGATTTCGACCGCCGCCGTCGGCAATGGTAAACCGGGTGTAGTGGCCGTCACCAGCCGCCCGGCGGCGTGACGGTTTCGTGACATTTCATCGGTACAGTCCCTTGGGCCGTGACCGGAGGGGAACGGCGACGACGTGATGGGACGCCGCGTTTGCTGATAGTTGGAGGCACCGTTGTTCAGACTTGGTGTTGTCAGCGCGATTGCGCTCTCGTTGTTCTCGGCACTGGGAACGGCGTCCGCGCAGGAGCTCAATTTCGCGAACAGTGAAGAAATCATCACCACCCTGGGCTATCAAGAAGCCGAGGTGAGCGCGACGCCGGACGGCGTCAGTGCGCCGGAGACATTGGAAGCGGGGTATTCGCTGGTCACGCTGAATGGGGACGACGCCAACGCGGCGTACCTCAACATCGTGCAATACCCGGCCGACCTGGACGAGGCGACCGCGGTCGAGCAAGCGTTGCTCGCCGGCGCCGGTGACATGCCGCAGGAAGGCTGGACCTACTTCGGCGGCACCAATACGCCGGAGCTCGGCGACCCCGCGACGTTTGCCATCAACCTGGAACCCGGCGAATACCACTGGGCGGTGTCGTACTACGAGCCGTACACGGGCGGCGGCGACTCCGAAGAGTTCATGCACCTGATCCCGTTGACGGTGACCGAGGGCGAGGCGGAGGCCGCGGCGCCGGAGGTGACGGTGACGCTGGAAATGACCGACGAGCTTCAGTACATCGTCACTCCCGATCCGGTGCCGACCGGGCCGCACATCTGGGAGATCACGAACACCGGAACCGTTCATGCCCACCACGTCGTGATCTTTTCGACGCCTGATGACGTGACGGCGCAGGATATCATCGGTGAGTTCAACGCGATGATGTCGGGCACGCCGATGGCGGGCGAGCCGCTGATGGCACAGTTCGGCGGCGGCGCCTACGCGGCGCTGCAATCCGGCGGCCCGACCACCTGGGCCGAGTTCAACTTCGAACCCGGCACCTACGCCGTGATCTGCTTCATCCTCGATCCGGAGACGGGCCGGCCGCATGTGCTCGACGGCATGGTGACGAGCTTCACCGTCGAGTAACCACCACGGCAATAACTCGAGGATTTGAGGGGCAAGCGACGGCGCTTGCCCCTCATCTTGGGAGCGGCACGTCGGGCGAGACCTTCGCCCAAAATTCCGCCAGCCTGGCGGCGAGGGCGGCATGTTCCGGCAAGGTCAGGTCGGGATCGCGAGTCAGCACATCCGTTGCCGCGTGCTGAGCCTGGCTCGCCAGCTCGGTCAACGATTCGATGCCGATCCAGGCCATCTCCGGCAGGCCGCTTTGGCGGGTGCCGATGAAGTCGCCGGGGCCGCGTAGCTCCAAATCCTTCTCGGCCAGGGCAAAGCCGTTGTCGGTAGCTTCCATCATCCGGAGGCGCTCTTCACCGTCCGGCGATGATTCATCCGCCAGCAGCAGGCAGTACGACTTCTCGCTGCCTCGGCCTACCCGCCCGCGGAACTGATGGAGCTGGGCAAGGCCGAAGCGATCGGCTCCTTCGACCAGCATCACGGTGGCGTTCGGGATGTCGATCCCGACTTCGATCACCGAAGTAGAGACCAGCAGGTCGAATTCTCGGTTCCGAAACGCGGTCATCACCGCGTCCTTGTCCCGGCCGCTCATCCGGCCATGGAGAGTGGCGACCCGGAGCTCGGGAAAGACCTCATCCTGAAGCCGTCGCGCTTCATCGACCGCGGCCTTGGCCTCGGTCTTCTCGTTCGCTTCGACCAGGGGACAGATGACGAAGACCTGAGAGCCCGCGTCAACCTCGTCCCGCACCAGCTCGTAGGCCGCGGCGCGGTCGCCGCCGACATAGCGCCGGGTGACCACCGGCACCCGGCCCGGCGGCCGCTCGGCGATGACCGAGACATCGAGGTCGCCATGCAGCACCATATTGAGCGTGCGGGGGATCGGCGTCGCCGTCATCGACAACTGGTGCGGCAGGGCGCCGGTCGCTTTGTCGGGCAGCTCGGCTCGCTGCCGAACGCCGAATCGGTGTTGCTCATCGACGACCGAGAGACCGAGCTGGGCGAACTCGACCGTGCCCTGGATCAGGGCATGGGTGCCGATTAGGAGGTCGATCTCGCCAGCTTGACACCCCGCGACGATCCGCCGCCGCTCTCGGGCGGGAGTGCTGCCGGTCAGGAGCGCGAGCGCGGGTTGCTCACCGACCGGGAGGTTGACATACAGCGCCCGCAGGCTTTGCTCGTGCTGCTCGGCCAGGATCTCGGTCGGCGCCATCATCGCACCCTGGTGGCCGTTGGCATGCGCCAGGAGCAACGCGGTCGCCGCGACGACCGTTTTGCCGGAGCCGACGTCGCCCTGAAGTAGCCGGTTCATCGGCGCCGGCCGCTGGATGTCGGCGACGATGTCGGCGATCGCGGTTTGCTGAGCGCCGGTCAGTTGAAACGGGAGTGATTGGTGAAATCGTTCGATCAGCCCATGGTCGATGGTGAAGGGTACCGCCCCAAACGCCCGGCGTTGCTGCTTCCGCCTGGTCAAGCCAAGCTGGACCAGGAAGAGATCGTTGAAGGTGAGCCGACGGCGGGCGCGATCGTTGTCCGCCTGCTTTTCTGGGTAATGTAGCTGTTCGAAGGCGGATTGCAGGTCGAACAGCGGCGTCCTGCCGCCGCCGAGGACACGATCGGGCACGAAGTCGGTGACGGTTGCCGTGGTCGCGTCCAAGGCCGCCCGGCTCAACCGGCGCATCGTCTTTTGGGCTAATCCGTGCGTCAAGGGATAGACCGGGATCAATCGGCCGGTCGAGAGGGAGAGGCTGCCCGGGGCGGAGATTGGCTCCCATTCCGGAGAGGTAAAGCTCAGACCCCCGTAGCCGGCTTCGAGCTTGCCGCTGACCGCTATCCTATCCCCCACTCGAATTTGGTTGGCGATGTACTGGTTGAACCAGGTGACCCGCAGCGAGCCGGACTCGTCCGCGAGCTGGATCACGACGCGCGGCGTGCCGGGGCCGCGTATTAGATCCAGGCTGGTGACCTCGCCGCGAACCGTGACGTCGGCATTGATCGCGCTGGCGAGGGCGGCGCCGATCCGGGTGGTTTGGGAATAGTCGATATGGCGTCGCGGCGCTAGTCGGAGCAGATCCCCGATCTCGACCACGCCCAGGTTCGCCAGCTTCTTGGCGACAGCCGGTCCCACACTTGGCAGCTTTGTCGCGGGATCGGTTGGTTGGAGAACAAGGCTACTGGCCGGTTCGGCAATGCTTTCCGACCGCGCGGACCGGCGCCGGGTAGGGGCGATCGCGTCCGGCAGCTTGCCGAAGGGGACAGCGGGCGCGGCCGCGTTCGCGAGCAGCGGCTTGAGGTCTTTGAGGGCACCGGCGACCCGCGCTAGGCGCTCCTTCCGCGCGGGCGGCGACAGCTCCGCGTAGGCGCGGAGGTCCGCTTCGACGGCGGCAATCGCCAGCTCCGCCTGGTTCGTCGCCGCCCGGTCGCGGAGGCGGCCCACCTCGTTCAGCGCCATCTTGTAGATCGGCCCGGCTTGGCACTCCCGTTTCCATTCGTCGCGCAGCCGCTCCAGGATCCGCTCCACCGGATCGGCCGGCAGGTCCATCTGTTGGCGGGATGGGAGACTGGCGGCGCCGGTCCGGGGTCTGGTCGATCTCAAGGCTATGTGTCCATCTCATCTCGGCCTGGGCGAGGTAGCGCAAGTGTACTAGACGGGAAGGTGGCTCGAACGCCGGCGGCCGCGGCGCCGCGGCGAGCGTATCGGATCGAACGCGGGCATCGTATTATTGACCCTACCCGCACCTTACCTCGTGGCGAACATGAAGGAGGAGTCGACATGCACCCGTCTCGATTCGACGCATTGGCGAAGCTCATGGGCGGCCGTGCCTCGCGCCGGGCCGCCCTCGGGCGACTTGGGACCGCGGGGTTGAGCGGGGCGCTGGCGGCGGTCGGCATGCGGCAGGCGACCCCGCTCGCGACCGCCGCCCAAGGGTGTACCCATCACGGCTGCCGGTGCAATGGCGGCGTGCAGGACGCGTGCAACGCGGACCTGGTCTGCTGCCCGGATAATCCCGGCCTGCCGGGCGGACCGGGGAAATGCACGCGGCAAGCGGTTTGCAACCCGACGAACTGCACGGGCGAGGGTTGGGCCTGTCATTCCGGCGTGTTGGGCGCCTGTGACGATGGGTTCGTCTGCTGTACCGATGACTCCTCGATGCCGGGCGGTCCCGGCCGCTGTGAGACGGAAAGCGTTTGCTACGAGCATCAGTGCCAGGCGACCACGAATCCCTGCGCCCCCACCTGTAGCTGGGATACCGGCTGCTCCAGTTGCTGCTCCGGCTACTGTGGCCCGAACGGCTTCTGCGCCACGCCGGTGTGCAGCGGGACCGGATGCGAATGTGGGGTCGGGATGCAGCAGAGCAGGTGTGACGACGGGCTGACCTGCTGCGCCAACAATCCAGGCATGGCCGGCGGCCCCGGCATCTGCACCGCGGGCGCCTGCTAATCCGGACGATCGGCCCCCTAACCCCCATCCCGCGGGAACCGTGACGTGTCCTCCCAGGATAGCGGTTAGGGGGCCGAATCTCGCTTTGCAGGGTTTGCAAGGAAATCATATAGTCCGAATGAATGAAGGTCGTCGGCGGATTGGACACGGCGGAGGAAACGGGTCATGGCCCAGGTTGCGGTTTCACCATCGATCACGGACGAGTTCGCCGAGCGCTTCGCCGGCTCGCTGGCGATGCACCAGCGGGCGAACCAGGTTATTCCCGGCGGCATCACGCATGATGGCCGGTATCTGAAGCCGTTTCCGCCGTATATCGCGCGGGCGGACGGCGCCTACAAGTGGGATGTCGATGGCAACCGGCTGATCGACTACGTGATCGGCCATGGCTCGCTGATCCTTGGCCATAACGATCCGGAGATTACGGCGGCGGTGCGAGATCAGGTCGCGCTCGGCACCCATCTCGGGGCTGGGCACGAGGGTGAGGTGCGGTGGGCGGAGGCGATCGCCCGCGTCATTCCCTCGGCCGAGAAAGTGAAATTCACCGCCTCCGGCACCGAATCGACGCTGCTCGCGATGCGCGTTGCTCGCTCGTACACGGGCCGGACCACGATCCTCAAGTTTGATGCCCACTTTCACGGTTGGCAGGATTACGCGCTCAAAGGGAACAAGCCGCCGTTTGACGCCGACGCCATGCCCGGCATCCCGCGCGAAACCCTGGACACGGTCGATTCGATCCCGGCAAATGATGCCGCCGCGGTCGAAGCCAGGCTGGCGCGAGGGGAAGTCGCGGCGGTGATCCTCGAACCGAGCGGCGCCGCTTGGGGCACGGTTCCCCTGGATGACGGCTTCCTGGCTCAGGTGCGTGACATCACCGCCGCCGCCGGCGTGGTCTTAATCTTCGATGAGGTCATCACCGGCTTCCGCTGGGCGCCCGGCGGGGCCCAGGAGCGGTTCGGCGTGACGCCGGACCTGACCACGATGGCGAAAATCGTGGCTGGCGGACTGCCCGGCGGCGCCGTGGCCGGGACGGCCGCGGTGATGGAGGTCCTGGAGTTCAAGGACGACCGGGGCTGGAACGCGACCAAGAAGGTTCGCCATCAGGGGACGTTCAACGCCAATCCGCTGGCGGCGACGGCGGGGACGATTTGCGTCACGAGGTGCGCCAACCCGTCAGTTCAGGCGACCTGCGATCGGCTGGCCGGCCGGTTGCGCTCCGGCGTCAACGCGGCATTCGTCCGGCGCGGGCTGCCGGGATTCGCCTGGGGCGAGAGCTCAGGCTTCCACGTCGCGGCCGGCGTCAGCGCGACCAACCAAACGGGCGACGATTTGCGAGCGCCGTCCGGTTTCTCTCCCACGGAATTGGTGAAGGCCGCTGATACGGCACTGAACACGCGGCTGCATCTGGGATTGATGCTCGAAGGCGTCGAGCTGTTCCATGGCGGCGGCTTTTTGTCAGTCCAGCACACTGAGAATGATGTCGATCAGACCATCGCGGCGTTTGACCGGGTGCTGGGCCGGTTGGATGAGGAAGGCGCGTTTTCGTCGTAGGGGGATACAAGCAAACGTATTTTCGGGATAGCAGGCTCGAGGATCGATCCCCGGGCCGATCAACCGCCGCCTCCGCCGGGCCACGACGCGAGCAGCCGCTGGTAGTCCGCTTCCGTATCGACATCTTGCGGCGCATCGCCCGGCACGGCAACCAGCCGAATGCTTTCGGCATGGGCGCGCACAATCGCCCTAGCGCCTTCATCCCCGGTCACTTGCCGAAGCTCTGGGAAAACCGCGCGATCGAACAGCACCGGGTTGCCTCGTCGGCCACCGTACGCTGGCACCACGATGCCGGATCGATGAACACGATACGTGTCGAGCATGGCGTCGATGATGTCCACGGTGACAGCGGGTTGATCTCCGAGCAGGAACACGACGGCGTTCGTCTGTGGACTGACCGCCGCAAGCCCAGCCCGGACGGACGTGCTCTGGCCGGCGGCATAGTCCGGATTGATCACCGTCCGCTGCCCATGGTTGCCGAGCGCGGCGGCGATCGCCGCCGCCTCGTGGCCGAGCACCAGGATCGTCTCGTCCAGTCCAGATGCCGCGGCGTGCGCAACGACATGGGCCAGGAGGGGACGGCCCGCGAGCGGCAGCAGCTGTTTCGGTCGCCCCAGCCGGGATGATTGGCCGGCGGCCAGGATGATACCTGAGATACTCATCGTGGGTTATGACGCGACCGTAACCGCTTCTTGAGCGGCCGGTGCTTGGCGCGGGCCGCGGATATGACCGGAGGCGTCGGCCAGGAAGCCGCCGCCGCGGCCGCGCCGGACGGCGATGATCTCGGCCAGGATGCTGATCGCCATCTCCTCGGGTGAGACGGCGCCGATGTCGAGCCCGATGGGGCCGCGGATCCGGGCGATCTGGTCCGTGCTGACGCCGGCCTCCGCCAGGCGGCGGCGGCGATCGAGGTTCGTCTTCCGGCTGCCGACGGCGCCGATATAGGCCGCTGGGCTGTCCAGCGCGCCGAGCAGGGCCGGCTCGTCGAACTTGGGATCATGACTGAGGATTGCGACGTAGGTATTGCGCTGGATGGTGATCGTCTCGAGGGCGTCGTCCGGCCAGGCATGGATGATCTGATCCACCAGGGGGAATCGCTCGGGGGTGGCCAGCTTGGTCCGGATATCGACCACGATGACGTCGAAGCCGAGCGTTTTGGCAAACTGAGAGAGCGGTTGCGCCACATGAACCGCGCCGAAGATCAACAGCACCGGCGGCGGCGGAAACGTTTCCAAAAAGACTTCAACTGGGTCTGACTGACCGTTGACCCGGTACGCGCGCGTATCCGACCGCTCCTCTTGGAGCAGTTCGCGGGCGTCCGCCGCCGCCCGCGCTTCGAGGTCCACGTTGCCGAGCGAGCCGGCCGACTCATCCGGCAGGATCAGCAGTTTCGCCCCGAGCGGCTCGCCGCGAACCACGGTTGCCATCGCCACCGGGGCGCGGTCCGAGAGGAGGGACTTGAACCGCTCATGCAGGGCACGAGGATCTGGCCCGTCGGCGCTCATTCGGCGACCGGCTCGACAAAGACCTCGATCGTGCCGCCACAGGCGAGGCCGACATCCCAGGCCATTTCATCGGTGATGCCGTATCGGAGCAATTTGGGCGTGCCGGTCTCGAGCACCGCTTGCGCTTCCTCGAAGACCGCGGCCTCAACACAGCCCCCACTCACCGAGCCGGTGAGATCACCGGCGCTGGAGACCGCCATCGCCGCTCCCACCGGTCGCGGCGCCGAGCCCTCAACTTTGACCACGGTCGCCACCGCGACCCGATTGCCGGCGGCCCGCCACGTTTCAATCTCGGAAAGGACTTCTCGCATTGATTCCACCTGACGATAGTCGTGAGTCGTGAGTCGTAAGTCGTAAGTCGTGAGCGTACTTCCCAAAGTATAGTATTGATCGCCACCGCTGGCGAATGAGATCCAGTTCTCGGCCGCCGACGTTTCTCTCCCCGACTCACGACTCACG
>JALZJP010000120.1 GCA_030859715.1 Chloroflexota bacterium | reverse complement strand
GTCCGGCGCCGGGTCCACGGCGGGCGTCCCGGCCGCGTCCGCCGGCGGCGTGGCGCCGGTGACCGGGCTGAGATCGAGCCCGAAGAGATCGTCTATGGTTCAACTGCCGCACCGCGGGGGAGCAGAGCGACCGGTACCGCGCTGGTCGTAGAGGATCACGTCGCGATGCTCGCGGAAGCCGGCGAACAGCTCGGCGTAGTGCGGCACGCCGTTGAGCGAGCTGCCGCCGGGCCCGCCCGCCAAATAGACCACGGGGTCGGCCGCGGGATCATCCCCCGTCTGTTCCAGGATCACGAAGTGAATCGGAAGCCGTCGCTCCCCTGCGCCGGCCAGTTCTCCGGCACCGCCAGCGTGCCGCGGGTAATCGGCCCGACCCCCGCCACGACATCCTCGTCACCGGCGTTGAGCCAGGAACAGTCCTCGCTCGCGAACTCGACCAGCGACTGATCGGGGCCGGCCCCCGCCGAGTCTTGGGCCAAAGCCAGCGAGGGAACGGAGCCGAGCAATAAGCTCAAGATCACGGCAACTGGCAACAAGACAGGCCGGCCGCGCACGTTGCTCTCCTTCCCTTGGGTCACTACCGCTGTCCAGCAAATGTTTATCACTCACTTGCGATCCCGTATCCGGCTGACCGCTGGCTAGCATCAGTGAGGTGAAACCGTGTCGTCGGCGCACCTTTCGCGGGACGACGCCCTGGTGTCCAGCGCGGCAGTGGCATCGGCCATGCCGACCTACTTGCTTTATCGACCATCAATTGAAGCATATCACCTTGATGTTATATTACGATCGGAATGGCTGACTCGCGCCGCGGTGCTTGATGTCGGGAGGCTCATCGGAACCATGGCACGCCGCGACAGCATGGAGCAATCGAACGATGCGTTCAGCCTGCCAAGCGGATTTGGAGAGAAGGCCAGTCATGACGAACCCGGAGCTCGATCACCTCACCGCGGCTGACTCTTGGAAAGATGCCGGGACGATTGATGACTACATCCGTGAGCTGCTCCAGGAAAGCGAAGAGATCGCCCGACTCTATCTCCGCGAAAGCTGGATCGCCGGCGCCTTCGCCCTACTCCGGGATACCCGGCGCGCGGTTGGCCTCAGCCAACAGCAGGTGGCGGACCGGCTGGGCATGAAGCAATCCGCCATTGCCCGCCTTGAAGGAGCCGAGGACACAAAGCTCAGCACCTTTTGGAAATATCTTGCCGCCTGCGGCCAAGGCGCCGCCGATCTTGAAGCGGTCCCCATCGAACGGTTGCGCGCGTTCGCCCTGGCCGACCCCGGTGCGCCGCGAACCGCGCGGGTGGTCGAAAGGCATCACACCATCCACCGCACGCAACAGGAAGACCCGGAACACCAGATAGTCCCAGTCTCACCCAACGAGCCCCGCGAACCTTCTCTGCACCGCCCAATCTGGAAATCTGATGAGCGCCGGATTTCCACTAGCGAATGAAGCGTCGAACGCTCACTCCGCACCGGGCATCTGGGCCAAGGCGGTGCGGATCTCCTCAATCGTCCGCTCGTACTGATTCTCGCTGACGGCCCGCACATCGAAGCCCATCAGGTCCATGTACGGACGTAGAATCGCGGTCAGATCACGCACGTCGTCGGTCTCGATCAAGAGGAAGCCGGCGCCGCCGGCGGCCAGGTCGTACCAGCCCCGGATCCGCTCCGGCTGGTTCGCCCGCGCCTCATCCTGCGCGATCACCCGCCGCCAAACCTGCTCCGGCCGGGTCGCCGGATACCAGGTGTACGCGCAATAAAAGAGCATCGCGTTTCCTCCTGCCGTTGCCTC
This sequence comes from Chloroflexota bacterium, assembly GCA_030859715.1. GTDB lineage: Bacteria > Chloroflexota > Chloroflexia > Thermomicrobiales > UBA6265 > JACCYK01. The sequence continues at coordinate 1,177 of JALZJP010000120.1, read as the reverse complement.
GCTCCAGCCAAATTCGTTCGCCCGATCACGGCGGCCCGGTGGCCGGGATCCAATCTCCGGTGGTCATCATTAATTCCGCTGCCTCCGCTCGTCGCCATGGTCAGGAAAAGACCACGGTCCGCTGGCCGGTGACGAAGACGCGGTCCTCGAGGTGCCAGCCGACGGCGCGGGCGAGGACGGCGCGTTCAATGGCGCGGCTCAGCCGCCGCAGGTCCGATATTTCTTGCCGGTGGTCGACCCGGATCACATCTTGCTCGATGATCGGTCCGGCATCGAGCACCTCGTTCGCGTAGTGGGCGGTGGCGCCGATCAGCTTGACCCCGCGGTCATGGGCTTGGACGAACGGCCGGGCGCCGGCAAAGGCCGGCAAGAAGGAGTGGTGGATATTGATCGCCCGGTTCTGCCAGTGGGCGATAAAGGCCGGGCTCAGGATCTGCATATACCTTGCCAGGACCACCAGGTCGACCCCGGCCTCCGCCAGCAGGCGCTGCTGGCGTGCTTCGGCGTCGACCTTGGTGTCCGCCGTCACCGGCACATGGTGAAACGGGATGCCGAGCGATCGCGCGACGTCGTTCATCGCCGCGTGATTGCTGATGACCATCGCCACCTCCGCCCGCAGATCGCCGGCCTGCACCTGCCACAGCAGCTCTAGCAAGCAATGGTCCTCGCCGGAGACGAAGATCGCGACCCGGCGGGCGTCGTCGTCGAGCGCCCAGCGCGTCGCCATGCCAAAGGTGGCGGCGATCTCGCCAAAGTCCGCTTGCAACCCGTCGATCCGCTCCCGAAGCCGTGGCAGATCAAAGACCATGCGGAGGAAGAAGTCTCCGCCGTCGGGGTCGGTCGTATGCTGATCGGAGTGGACGATGTTCGCTCCATGATCGGCGAGGAACCGGGAGACCGCGGCGATGATCCCCGGCCCGTCCCGGCAACTGACGACGAGCCGGCCACGATCGGCGTGGACCGAGCGAGCGGGCGCCGGCATCCCCGGCGCCGGATGCGGATCGGGCAGGATCATCGCGAGCAGCAACCCCTTGAACGTGGTAATGCGCCGCCGGTTTGCGACCTCACGGGAAGGACGCACCCGCCAGGCGGCACGACCGGTGACACCTCGCCTGGGGTTGCGCCGACCAGCGGAGCATAGGGAGTTGCCGCCCGATCGTCAATCGTGACCCGGCGC
>JALZJP010000170.1 GCA_030859715.1 Chloroflexota bacterium | reverse complement strand
GCCCAAAGGCACCGCGCCCGATTCTTGGCGGCGGATACCTTCGTCATTGACCCGCTCGCCCCTACACTAGGAATCTCCACACTGACGTGGTTCGTTGTGTTTGCGATCGCCGGTCGCCTGGCCTCGCCAGCGGGGCGCATAGTTCGATCCCTTACTCGCGCTTTGGCGCTTCACCGCGAGAGGACTGGCGCGGCCAGCCCGAGGTTCCACCGACCTTCCGCCCGCCCGACCAGACCAGCAGAAAGGACCGGCCCGATGGCGGATCTCCTCACCCATGGCGGCGTTCACGCGCCGCTGTATGACCCATCGTTTGAGCGCGACTCCTGCGGCGTCGGCCTGGTCGTGGACATCCACGGCCGGGCCTCGCGGGAGATCATCGACCGGGCCCTGGCCGGCGTGGTCAACCTCACCCACCGCGGCGGCGTCGGCGCCGATGTCCGGACCGGGGACGGGGCCGGCCTCCTCACCCAGATCCCGCATTGCCTCTTCGCCCGCGAGCTGGAGCGGCTCGGCCAGCCGGCCCCGGCGCCGGGGCACCTGGGCGTCGCCATGATCTTCCTTCCCACCGAGGAGGGCGAGGCAGAGCGATGCCGGGAGCTGTTCGCTCGCGCGGTTGCCGATCACGGCCTCGATCCGCTCGGCTGGCGGCCGGTTCCGGTCAATCCGGGCGTGCTCGGCCCGACCGCTCTTGCCGCACTGCCTCGGATCGAGCAATTCCTGATCGGGCGGCCGGCGGGCCAGGCCGAGGAGACGTTCGAGCGCCAGCTCCTCCTGGTCCGCAAGGCGGCGGAGCGGGCCGCGAGCGCGATCGCGGCCGATGACTTCTTCGTCGTCTCCTGCTCCGCTCGCACCATCATCTATAAGGGTTACTGCCTGCCGGTCGACCTACCGGCCTTCTATGCCGATCTCGGCGACCCGGTCTACGCCAGCGCCATCGCCCTCTTTCACCAGCGGTACTCGACCAACACCTTCCCCTCTTGGGCGATGGCCCAGCCGTTCCGCTTCCTGGCCCACAACGGCGAGATCAACACGGTGCAGGGGAACCGGGGCTGGATGGAAGCCCGCGCCGCCGATCTCGCCTTCGCCGATGGCACCCCGGTCGATGCCCTGCAACCGGTGGTCAGCCTGACCGGCAGCGACTCGCTCAGCCTCGACAATGTGCTGGAACTGCTCTATCACGGCGGCCGCTCGTTGCCGCACGCCCTGATGATGCTGATCCCCGAGCCCTGGGAGCAACTGGCGGCGCCGGAGGAGATCCCGGCCGCGGTCCGCGCCTTCTACGATTTTCACGCCGGGCTGATCGAGCAGTGGGACGGTCCGGCCGCGCTCGGCTTCAGCGACGGCGTCCTGGCCGGCGCCACGCTCGACCGCAACGGTCTGCGCCCCTTGCGCTACGCGATCACCGCCGATGGCCTGTTCGTGGCCGGCTCCGAGGCGGGCACCGTCATCATCGACCAGGACACCGTGATCGAGAAGGGCCGGCTCGGCCCCGGCCAGATGATCGTGGTCGATACCCGGCGCGGCCTGGTCCTCCGCAACGACGAACTGAAGGCGCGGGTCGCGGCCCAGGCTCCCTACGCTGATTGGTTGGCGCGAGGCCGCATCCACCTCGACCTGGCGCCCGAGCTGGCGGCGGTGGCGCCCCTGCCGGCACCTCAGGTGACGCCGGGCGCCCCGCCGGCGCGGCCGAAGCCGGATCCCGATCTGGTTTCCCGGCAACGCGCGTTTGGCTATTCGGCCGAGGATACCCGGCTGGTCATCATGCCGATGGCCGGCGAGGCGAAGGAGCCGACCTGGTCGATGGGCGACGATGCCCCGCTGGCGGTCCTCTCCGACCAGCCGCGCCCGTTGCACGCCTACTTTCGGCAACGGTTCGCCCAGGTGACGAATCCGGCCATCGACTCTCTCCGCGAGCGCAAGGTGATGGCCCTGGACAGCTTTGTAGGGCCGCGCGGCAATCTTCTCGCCGAAGACGCCGGCCAGGCTCGCCTCCTCCACTTGCCGAGCATCGTCCTCTCCGAGGCCCAACTCGACGCCATCCGCGGCCTCGATCCGGCGCGGTTGCGATCGGCGACGGTCTCGATCCTCTTCCCGGTCCCGGCCGGGGACGATGGCGGCGCCGCGCTGCTCACGGCCCTCGATCGCGTCGTCGCCGAGGCGGCGGCAGTGGTCCGGGATGGAGCCGGGATCATCATCTTGAGCGATCGCGGCGTGGATGCGAGTACCACGGCGCTGCCGATGCTGCTGGCCGTCGGCGCCGTCCACCACGGCCTGATCCGGAGCGGCATTCGCACCAAGGCCGATCTGATCGCCGAGACGGGCGATGTCTGCGATGTCCACGCCCTGGCCTGCCTTACCGGCTATGGCGCCTCGGCGGTGCTGCCCTACCTGGCCCTGCAAGCCGCCGCCGCCCTGCACGGCACCCGCGGCCACGAGGGGCTCGCCGTCACCGATCTCAAGCACAATTACCTCTCGATGCTGGAGAAGGGGTTTCTCAAGATCGCCTCGAAGATGGGGATTTCGACCGCGATGGGCTATCGGGGAGCGCAAATCTTCGAGACGATCGGGGTCGCCCCGGCCGTGATCGAGCGCTGCTTCACCGGCACCCCGGCCCGCCTCGGCGGCATCGGCTTCGCCGAGATCCAGACCGACTTGCTGCGCCGCCACCACGAAGCGTACGGCGAGGCGGCGCCGAAGCTGCCCGACCTCGGCTTCGTCCGCTATCGGAAGGAGGGCGAGCCGCACGCCTTCGAGCCGCCCCTGGTCAAGGCGTTGCAGGCGGCGGTCAACAGCGACGACCCGGCGGCCTACCGGGCGTACCGGGCCCATGTCGCCGCCCATGCCCCGACCGCGATCCGCGATTTGATGACGATCAAGCCGATCGGCGCCCCCATCCCGCTCGCGGAGGTCGAGCCGGTGGCGGCGATCATCGCCCGCTTCGTCGTCACCGCGATGTCGCTGGGAGCCCTCAGCCCCGAGGCGTACCGGACGCTGGCGATCGCGATGAACCGGATCGGCGGCCGCTCGAACTCCGGCGAGGGCGGCGAGGACCCGGAATGGTACGCCGAGCCGGGCCCGGACGTGCCGCACTCGAAGGTGAAACAGGTCGCCTCCGGCCGCTTCGGCGTCAACGCCAAGTACCTGGCGATGGCCGAGGAGCTGGAGATCAAGATCTCGCAAGGCAGCAAGCCGGGCGAAGGCGGCCAGCTCCCGTCGCACAAGGTGACCCCCTTCATCGCCCGGCTGCGGCACGCGGTGCCGGGCCTGTCGCTCATTTCGCCGCCGCCGCATCACGATATCTATTCGATTGAGGATCTGGCCCAGCTTATCTACGACCTGCGCCAGATTAATCCGAAGGCGAAGATCGGGGTCAAGCTGGTCTCCGAGGCGGGCGTCGGCACCGTCGCCGCCGGCGTCGCCAAGGCCCGCGCCGACTACATCCTGATCAGCGGCCACTCCGGCGGCACCGGCGCCTCGCCGCTCGCCTCGATCAAGCACGCCGGCTGCCCGTGGGAGCTTGGCCTCGCCGAGACGCAGCAGACGCTGGTGATGAATGGCCTTCGCTCTCGCGTCCGCCTCCGCACCGACGGCGGCATCAAGACGCCGGAGGACGTGCTCGTGGCCGCGATGCTCGGCGCCGAGGAGT
>JALZJP010000007.1 GCA_030859715.1 Chloroflexota bacterium | reverse complement strand
CATGGCAAACGAGGAGGTTTGCCATGGCGAGTGCTGTGCCGTTGCGGGGTGATTATGGCGCTGGCGCGCTGCGGGAATTGGCGAAGCGATGCGCGAGCGGCAGTCAGACGCGTCGGCTGTTGGCGCTGGCGGAGATCTACGACGGCGGGAGGCGGGGAGACGCGGCGCGGATCGGCGGGGTCGGCCTTCAGACCGTTCGCGCCCTTCGACAGGCTCAGGAGGGTGCTGCGGTTCAACGGCGAAGGGCCGGCCGGCCTTGTCGACGGCAAAGCGCCGGGAGCCCCGCCCAAGCTGAACCAGGCTCAGCGGCAAGCTGTCGCCCGCATGGTTGAAAGCGGCCCGCTTCCGGCGGTGCATGGCGTGGTGCGTTGGCGGCTGATCGATCTGGCGCAATGGGTGTGGGACGAATTCGCCATTTCGATCAGCAAGCAGACGCTGTCGCGGGAGTTGCGCGCGCTCGGCTATCGTAAGCTCTCCGCCCGGCCGCGCCATCATGCCCAGGACCCCGCCGCCATCCCGGCGTTCAAAAAAACTTCGCCGCCGCGCTGGCGGCGATCCGGGCAACGCTCCCCCGCGGCACAGCCGTAGAGCTGTGGTGGCAGGACGAGGCGCGCGTCGGCCAGAAGAACAGCATCACCCGCCGCTGGGCGAGGCGCGGGACGCGCCCACCCGCCCCGCAGGATCAGCGCACCGCGTCCGCCTACATTTTCGGCGCGATCTGTCCGGCCGAGGGCAAGGGCGCCGCCTTGGTCCTGCCCCGCTGCAATACCCAAAGCATGACGCTGCACCTCGAGGAAATCTCCGCCGCCGTAGCGCCAGGCGCTCATGCGGTGCTGCTTCTGGACCAGGCCGGATGGCACGGCTCCGCCGCCCTCGACGTGCCTGCCAACATCACGCTACTGCCACTTCCACCGAGATCGCCCGAGCTCAACCCGGTGGAGAACGTCTGGCAGTTCATGCGAGACAACTGGCTCTCCAACCGCGTTTTCACCTCCTATGACGACATCCTGGACCACTGCTGCCATGCCTGGAATCGCTTGGTCGACCAGCCCTGGATAATCATGTCCATCGGCCTCCGTGAATGGGCACATCGGTTATGATCAACGAGACTTGGTATTACCCCAAGTTCAGCAGTATCAGCTACTTACGATCGGGTTGGACACTTTCGGTTCCCGTTTGGCTCACCAACAGGTGCATTCCAGAAGCCGCCAAAATCTTCCGCCTGGCCGCTTGGTGTAACGCGCGGCCTCCTCGTGGGTCAGCACCGCGAACACGCCGCTTCGATCGCCTTGACTTGGCCGCTGGCGATGCTGGACAGGACCATGACGGCGTGGAGCGTGCCGGGCCCGGCCTCCTCGCCGGCAAAGCGGGCGCTTCCCGTCACCTTGGCATGGCCCAGAGTCAAGCCGACCAGCGCGCGTTCCGCAGCGGCGAGCCGCCAGGGTTTTTGTCCTTCACGCAAGAGGTCGAGGAGTGAAACGCGTGCCTCGTGCCCGATTCGGTGCACCGGGCCGTTGATGCTGATTTTCGAGGACGCCGTCATCAGTGACGCGAGCCTACACCAGCGCTGCCACCACGGCGAGGCAGTCGCCCATGCCGATCAGGCCGGAGAAGTGACGAGCAGCAAGGACCCCGTCGATGCGCGCCCGGTATTCCGCGGGCGCTCGTCCCAGCCCCTCGACAGGATAGACGCGGGCCAGGAGATCGCCCTTGCGCACGTGTTCGCCCAGATCGATCGTCGGTTCGACCAGACCCTCCGACTGGCTGAACGAAAAACCCTCGGAGGACGGCATATCGAGCTCGATCGGTTGGCTTGGCTCCACCGGGCCATCCAGGATGCCGGCATGCTTCAGGACGTTGCTTACGCCGCGTTTCGCGATCGCGACGGTGCGGGCAGTCGCCGTGCCCCCTCCGCCGATCTCAGTGGTCACGAACACCTTGCCTTGGCTCTCTGCGGCCGTATCGTACATGCCGACTGAATCGATCTCGAGCATCATCATCGAATATGGCGCCCCGAAAGCATTGCGGGCGGCGATGCAGCGCGCCTCCTGGTCCTTGTCCGCCAGAATGTGACAGGCCGCGAAGGGCACGAAATCGAGCGTCCGCCCGCCGGAGTGGAAATCCAGCACGATGTCCGCCATCGGCAGAAGCGTCCTCTGGAAGAAGTCGGCTACCTTTTCCGTCACCGTGCCGTCCGGGCGTCCTGGAAACGTGCGGTTGAGATTGAGGTGGTCGGCCGGCGAGAGCCGCCGCCCGGCCGCGAAGGCCGGAGTGTTCATGAAGGGCACGATGATCACGCGGCCGTTGACCCGGTCCGGGGATAATCCCGACGCCAGATCCACCAACGCGATCGGTCCCTCATATTCGTCGCCGTGATTGGCCCCGGTGAGGAGCGCCGTCGGGCCGTTGCCGTTGCGCACGACGGTGATCGGGATCATCAGGTTTCCCCAGGCGGATTCGTCGCGGCTCCAGGGGAGACGCAAATATCCGTGCTGAATCCCGTTGCGATCGAAGTCCACC
>JALZJP010000224.1 GCA_030859715.1 Chloroflexota bacterium | reverse complement strand
TCAGCCACCGCACCGTGATGCGTCACGTCACCGGCATCCTCACGAAGCTCGGGGTTGAGAATCGCACTGCCGCCACCCACTACGCGGTTCGCCACGGCCTCGTCTAACCGCTCCCGGCGCTTCCGGTCTCGCCTTGGGTGAATTCACCCAACCTGATCTCCCCTTGTGATGCCTCCCAATTAGGTGGTTGCACCGATGTGCCCGGCTCATCGCACGTGCATCCTCGTCCCATGGTCGCCGAATGCGGCGACGGAGGATACACGGCCACCGGGCCGCGCGAGAGGAGATTCACCATGCAGGCGGAACGTACGATGTCAGGGCTTCGGAATCTCGGGTTCGTGGCCATGCTGGCGGTGGGGTTGGTTCTGGGAGCGGCCGTCCCGGTCGTCGCCGATTCGGGAACCACCGATATCGCAACCGTCTGCGGCGTTGACGAGGTCACGGCCGTGGAAGCGAGCGAGTGGGCGGCGCCACCGAGCCCGGGCTGGCCAGGGGAGCCGTACTAGGCGTCCCCCGAAATTGGCCGGACCCGCGACGGCCGTGGCCCACCCCAACCACGTCGACGGCCCTGGAACCGCCCAGTTCATCGCCAACGGCCAAAACCATGGCCCCTTCAACAACGGCGTCTCCCGCGGCGGCGATCCGACAGCCGACGACTTGGAGACGGCTCATCACGGTCCGGATACGCCAGGCAATGCCGACCGCTGCTACCAGACGACCGGCGTCGTCGCACCGGGCCAGGACGTCGAAATCGCCATCATCCGCTCCGACGGACAAAAGCTGATGAATCGTTCCGATTGAAGAGAGGAGACCATCGTGCGCAATCACGCTTTCACGGCAGCGATCCTTCCGCTCGCCCTGGTCAGCGCCCTCGTGCTCGGCGCCAATTTTTCCCGGGCGAGCGTCCTCCAACAGGGAACGCCGGTATCTAGTGCCGGTTCCGGTGTCACGACCGAGGTTCTCGGCCAGCTCGATCCAGCTGCAGCACCAGGACAGGCTCTATTCCTCCTGCGCGTCACGTTCGCGCCCGTCGGCGCTGTGACTGCCCACGTTCATCCTGGGGCCACCATCGATCACCTCGCCGCTGGCGCACTCCAGTTCGAGCTATTAGAGCGATTCTCACAATGATTGTCCGCTGAGGTGGTAGCCAGAGTGGGCGAACCAGGCGCGGGCATCGGCGGCGGTGATGGTGGTCAAGCCGGCGGTGATGGCCTCGTCCAACGCGGACCGGGTCCGGGCTTGGTGCCGGCGCAGAAACGTCTTGAGCTTGCTGAACGCCTGCTCAATCGGGGCGAAGTCGGGCGAGTAGGGCGGCAGGAAGACCACCTGGCAGCCCGCGGCGGCAATCCGCTGCTGCGCCGCGGCGCTCTTGTGCACGCTCAGGTTGTCCCAGATGACCGTCTGGCCGGGCCTCAGCGACGGGACGAGCACCTGGTCGACAAAGACGTCGAAGGCGTCACGATCCACTGCCCCTTCCACCGTCATCGCCGCCGTGAGCCCCGCGGGGCTCAACGCGGCCAGCAGACTCGTGTTCGGGCCATGGTTGCGCGGGACGCGGCCGACGACCCGCTGGCCCCGTGGCGCGCGCCCGTACCGCGGCGTCATGGCGAGGTTCGTACCGCTCTCGTCGACGAAGACGAGCTGCGCCGGATCCCGTGCCTGGACCTCGTCCCACCAGGCGGCCCGTGCGGTCTCATCGCGCTCGGCCGCGAACAGCACTTTTTTTGACCGTGATGGCGAGCTGGCGAATCGCCCGCGACATGGTGGCGATGCTGACGTGGACGCCCTGCTCCCGGGCCCAGATCGCACAGTGCGCAGCGAGTGTGGCATCGGGCTGCTGCGCCACCTGCGCCTGTAAGGCCACCGCCTGAGCGGGACCAATCGTCGGTGGGCGGCCGGGCGACTGGCCCGGGGTCAGATCGCCACCGGCGCGGTGCTGGACCAGATAGCGGCGGACGGTGCGGACGCTGACGGCAAAGACGCGCGCCACCTCAGTCTGCGCCATGCCGCGCTCCACCGCGCCGACGATCCGGGTACGGAGTTCTGCGGGGTAGGCTTTCATCCCGGCAGTCTGGCATGCCGGCCAACCTATGTGCAAGGCGCTCTAACATATGTATTGTGGCGGGTGCCACGTCTTTTCACACATGAGCAGGAGTTGATTTAGCTTCGCCCGTCAAGCGTCCCGGGCCGGCGATATGACAACATGGAGGCGCTGGATACGAGCTTCGTACGTTAAAGTTTCGACTCTGCCCACATACCGACTACCTGCATCCATGGTGGGGGCGAGCAGTTGCGCCACATTGTTGTCTAGCATCCCCAGATTCTCCTGGTTGTAATGACAACTGACAGCATTTCGATTGAAGGCCATATCGTAGTCGCGCTGGAACTGCAC
>JALZJP010000191.1 GCA_030859715.1 Chloroflexota bacterium | reverse complement strand
AGGCGATCCAGCCGCGCTCGCGGGCCAGGGTCAGGGCGCGGGACACCTTGTCGGTCTCGCCCTTGCTCATGTTGGCGATCAAGTTCTGCGTGAACAATCGGTAGCAGACAGCCCGCACCGTCGCCGGCTGGATCTCTTCCAAGATGGAGGCGCTCGCTTCGATCAGGGCGATTGTCTTGGTGGCAAGTCCTCTCGGCATCACGCGACCCCTCCGGCCAGCCGCCGCTGGACTCGCTGCCGGCGCCACCACTGTTCGATCACGTCTCGAAGTCGCTTCATGCTGCTTGCCTCCTTCAGATCCCGCGTCGTGACCGGGGGTGACAGCGTTTTGGGGGTGACAGCGTTTGACAGCGTTTTTCCGTATAAACTCGCGAGGCTCCCATTTTCTCTAGTCAATGGGTAAATCGAAAAAACGCTGTCACATGGCGTCACCTTAGGCCGCCTGGTCGCTGAATCCGCGTGGACGCGGCCGCAAATAAACGCCATTCCAATAGGTCGCCCGCGACCTCCCGACTCGCGTGGAGCCGAATCCGCGGTCGGAGAGGCGCTGGCCGAACGCTTTTTGCGTGATTGGCTTCTCGCCTACCCCGCCGCACCAACTGACATAGGCGCTGTACAGTTCTTTCGCGGTGGCCCGTTTGCTCTTAGCAACGACACACTCATCGTCAAGGAACTGGCCGACCAGATCGCTTTCCCTTCGGTAGTCGCTCGTGGCGTCGATCACCTCGACGGGCGTGCCGAGGCCCTGGCGCTGCCAGGCCAGACAGCCCTCCACCGCCCAGCGGAGAATGCCGGCCCGCTCCGCTAGGAGCTTGTCCTTGAGGTCCCGGTCGAGATCATCGTCACTGATGCGGACGTTGAACGGGATTAGGCGGATCCGATCCCAGATCGCCTCATCGCTGCCCCGGATCACCGGCTTATGGTTCGTCGCCAGCCAGAGCTTGAACTCGGGGCGAAAGTCGAACCACTCGCCGCGCATGAAGCGGGCGCTGATCGTGTCGCCGCCGGTCAAATCCTTGACTTTCGACTCCGCGAGGCGGCGGTTCTCTTCCAATTCGCTGGCGTAGACGAAGCGCATCCCCTTGAGGCGGGCGACGTCGTTCGGAATTCCGCCGTCCCGCGTCGCCAGTACGGTCTCGCTCGTGGTCCGGACCGCGTAGTCGCCCATTAGCTCGAGCACCGTGTCAAGCAGGGTGCTCTTGCCGTTGCGGCCGAGCCCGTACAGGAGGAACAACAGCCGCTCCGTGACCCGGCCGCTCAAGCTGTAGCCGATCGCGCGCTGGACGAAGCCGATTAGATCGGCTTTGCCGGCGAGAATCTTGGTGAGGAACGCATCCCAGGTCGGACATTCTGCCAGCGGATCGAAGGGCGCCGGCACCAGCTTGGTAATCAGGCGGCGCCGGTTATGGGGCAACAGCGCACCGATCCGCAGGTCCAGCACGCCGTTCTCGACGTTCAATAGCCAGGGGTCGGTATCGAGGTCATCCGGACGAACAGGAATGCCGGGCTCGGTGGCGGCGAGCCCGATCATGGCCTCGATCCGCGCCGCGGCTTCAGAGCGAATGGCGTGCTTTGCCAGTGCCTTGCGTTCGGCTTCGTCCGGCAGCGCGGCGGCTTCCTGATACATGCTGCCGATGGTCTGCTTTGCGCGTCGGCTGACCGCGCCGCTGGCGTCGATCGGCCAGCGCCGGCCGTCCCAGACCAACCACTTACCCCACGTCGCGCAATAGCGCAGGTCCGGCCCGTGCTGACGGATAAGGCGGCGCGCATTGCCGAGGTCAGTCTGATGGATCGTGAGCGGCGCTCCCGTTTCGTCGTGCCCGCCACGCTGCTCGTGGTCACTGGCCGGCTCCGGGCCGCGATCGGCGGCAGGGTCAGCCCCATTGCGCCCCGGCCGAATCGGCGTCGTGCCCGGCGGCGTCCAGGTCTCGGTTCGCTTCCCCAATGCGAAGCCGATCGTGCCTTGACCGTAGGTCCGGCCATCACCGTAGTGCCGCTCATCCCACTTCGGCCGCATCAAGCCGGATCGGCGGAACAGGCGGTCAATCTGACCGGGGTCGTCGGTGTAGAACATGAGCTGCGAACATAGCGCCGCGTCCGCTTCACTGGCGCTGCCAGAGCCGCCGGTGTCGCCGGCCCACAAGCGCAGGAACTTGTCGTTGTTCTTCGCGGTGCGAAGCTTCTCCAGCACCTCGTCATCGGTCAGGCGTGAGGCGCCACCGACGGGAGTCGAACGCGGCGCCGGCTCTGGTCCAAACATGCGCTGATAGAAGGCACCGAGCGCGTCCTGGCGATGTTCGATGGTCCCCGGCGTACCTGGTAGCCGGTTCCCGGTCATCGTGAAGAACCGCTTCTGGTCGTACAGCTCGATTGGCCCGCGCCGGTTCCGCCCGGCCGGCTTCACGGCCCGCACGATGATGTGAACGCCGGTGCCGCTCGGCGATAGCTCCGTGTAGGAATTGAGCGCCTCGATAATCTCAGCCGCCCACGGCTCAATGCGCTCCGTCAGCGGGTCACGGCAGCCGTCGAGGTCAACCCCGGTGAACGGATCGTCCTCGGCGAAGACGTAGCCGACGCCAGGCAGATCGTCACGATCAGCGGCCGCCAGGGCGTCGTCAAAGCCGGCCCAGGTTCGCGAGTCGGTGGAGCTGGCGCGGGTGCCGGTGGCCGCCATGAGCGGCACCTTGGTTGACTTGCCGTCCCGGTGCTCATTCGTCCAAGACACCCATTGCCGGCGGGATCGCAGCTCAGCCGGAATGTTGCCGGGATCGACGGTCAAGGCAGCCGGCTTGGTCGTGGCCGTCACGCCGTCACCTCGTCTCGGAGCAGCGCGATCGCCGCGTTGAGCTGGCGCATCGCCTCCGCGTCGCCGCCGCAGTCGGGATGGACCCGCTTCGCGACGATCCGATAACTGGCCTCGATCAACTCTGGCGGCGCGGTCGGCAGCAGATGCAGAACGCGATAGGCGCGATCAATCGAGCGAATGGGCGTGGGTTCAGGTCGGTCCTGGTTACCACTGACGCGGCACTCGCCGAACGCGCTCGCCAGAATCCGCCGCGCCGTCTCAATCCACGGCGGCGCGACTAGCCATTGTTTCAGGGACGGATTCCATTCGCGGTCATAGCTCAGGATCGTGTCCTTGATTGACTGGACAACCTCGGGATGATAGGGGAACGTCACGGTTGCCCGGTAATCGCCTGGCTGGTATCTGATGTGCGGTATACTCATGGCCGTCACGCTCCTTCAATCCCTCCGGTGACGACGGCGGCGAACCTATGTCACCGGGGGATCCTTATGCTGCTTCTCGATCGTCTGGATCGTTGCGGGAGTCGTCGCCAGGGAGGCGGCGAGGCGGGGCGTCGTCGGCTGTGCGGTCGCTGTCCCTGATCGGCGCAAGCAGCACCGTCCACAGCCGGCGCCATGCGGCCTCGCGAGCTTCTGGCGGGAGCGGGCTAGGCGATGGCATGCTCCGCCTCCCGCGTCTGCGTTTCCACGCCGTTTGTGGCACGCAACCGCCGCACGAACGCTTCCAGGTCCGCGGCCGGAATCCGGCGCGACGATCCGACTTTGACGCTGGCCAGCTCCCCCGTCTGCATCAGCCCGTAGACCTTGCCCCTGGACACTCCCAATGCCAGCGCCGCCTCGCTCGGCCGGTACAAGAGCTTTTCTGTCATTGCTAATCCTCGTGACGCATTGACGAGTGAACTTCCTTGCGTCACACTGTACGCAGGTGGAAACGTCACGTCACCACCTATGTGCATCGCATAGGGAGCAATTTACGTCATGTCAAGAGGAACACAGGTTGACTGGGGAGTGTTCGGGGCTGTCACGCTCCTTGTCATGCAGGGTGCGGCGAAGGCTCAAATCTATAAGCAGTTGGGCACGGACGGGCTGATTGATAGCGGCGGGTCGCCAAGCAAGAGCACCATCGACCGAATTGTGGACGACACTAGGGCACGGGACACGACCGGTCCCTGGTCGCTTACCGAAGCGACCGATCCGCAAGAACCGGCTCTCGTGCTAGACGTGATCCTCCACATGAACGCGGTCAGCCAGGGTCGGGTCTGGCTAAGCAAAGACCAAGCGAGACTTGTCGCCAGAGTCCGCCGGACGGCGCCGGAGATCCCGCCACAGTGGGCCTACGTGATGGCCAGCATGTATCAGCAGGCGCGAGACCGTGACGGCGACCTTCGGACGCTCGATCTCGTGATGGCGGTCGCACCGTGGCGACGCACGGGCGCGCCTGGCGCTTGGGGTATCTACACGCCGCAACCGGTGGCGAGTGGCCGCAACGCCACTCAGCCGCCGGACATTCACGCACTCATCAAGTTCTTGTCGCAGCTCGCCATCGGCTTCACAGTCGGCCAGCCAGAGCTACCGGACGACTAATCAGCCGCCATCGCGGGCGACTCGGTATCGCGATCAGTCCAACGGAGCGTCACCACTGGCACATTGTGTTCACTACACCGTGATGTAGTTCCAGGTCGGCACCACTTTGCCGGTTTCGCGCTTGGTAGCGTACCAAGCGGGCGTCACATACGCGTGCGGCCCCTGAAAGACGATGAGGCATTCCGCGATCGCGGCCAGCTCCCGCCATTGCGGGTTGGCGCGGGCCAGGTGCGCCCGCAGCGTGCCGCGCTCGGCGTCCCCGGCGTCGATCAGGAACGGTAGCGGGTTCGCCATCAGCCCGCCCGCGCCGGCGGTGATCAGCAGGCCAAGGGGATGCGCCCGGATCAGCTCGTGCTGAACCTCGATCCGGTCCTCGCGAAAGAGCGGCGGCTGGTACATCGAACCTGTCCTCGCGAGTGGTCGAAAAACGGCGCTTCCGGGTCGAAGCGGCGAGCTTGCGTCGCCACGCGATCATACCGCGATTCCCCCTGTTCATGGCCTCCCGGCTCGGGTTGAACCCTTGGCCGCGCGACGAATCGCACGGGGACGCCGGCATTTCCTCTCGTTCTTTCTCAAATGTATCTCTTCCTACCACGCGCATCGTTCTTGGCTCGCGTTATGCATACACAACCCAAGGATTCGGAGCGATACAGAGGAGATTCGCCATGAATGTGATTGAGGCACGAGCGCCAAGCATCCTATCCGTCCGGGCGGCCCAGGCCGGGGGCTGCGAGACCGTGCAGGAGATTATCGACGTCGCGGCGACGGCCGAGGCGTTCGCGGTCACCCTGCTCGGTGAGGCGTTGGCCGCCGCCGACCGCGGGGAGCTGTCGTTGAACGACGAAGCGATCGGGACGCTGGTCGCGGCGCGGGCGGCGGAACAGGCGCATTTGGATGTGCTGACCGAAGCGGGGGCGGAGCCGCTGACCATGACCTTCACGGTCCCCGATCCCGAGCTGCTCACCAACGTCGGCCTCTTTCTCGAGACCCTGGTCGCCTTGGAAGAGGCGTTCATCGCCGCCTACACCGCGGCCGCCCAGGAGTTTGTCATTCTCGGGGAACCGGAACTGGCTCAGCTCGCGCTCCAGATTGGTGCGATCGAGGCCGAGCATCGCGCCGGCGCCCGTTTCTTCGCGATCCAGGCCGGCGCCCTGACCGGCGTGCCCAATGACGTCGCCTTCGAGCGGGCGCTGTTCGGCAGCGTCGGCGAAGCGGCGACGGCGCTCGAAAACCTCGGCTTCATCGGCGGCACCGGGACCGAGATCACGTATCCCGGCCCCGGCGAGATCGATCCCACCGGTGTCTCGGACCTGCCGCTGTAAAGCGAAGGTCGCGCCTCATGTAGGAGATAGCACCATGAACGACCATGCACTGACCGCCACCGGGCGGCTTTCACGCCGGACCATGCTCAAGGCGACCGGGGCGGCTGGCTTCAGCCTTGCCCAAATCGACTTCCTGCGTTCGGCCGCGGCCCAGTCCGACAATGTCCAGCGGGTGCTCGACATCACGGCGACGACCGAGCGCTTCGGCATCACCTTCCTCGGCATGGGACTGCAGAGCGCGATGGACGGCAATTTCGACCAGCCCTTCCTGCCCGATGTGCTGGCCATCGTCACCGCCGCCCGGGCGCAGGAGGTCTTCCACCTCGACGCCTTCGAGCAAGCCGGCGGCCAGCCACTCGTCGACACCTTCACCGTGCCGCCCGAGTTCCTGACCGACTTCAACGCCTTCTTCACCGCGATCGTCGACCAGGAGCTGGCGGAGACCGCGGCCCAGATCGCCGCGATGCGGGTCTTTACCGAGATGGGCCGGCCGGACCTGGCCAAAATCAGCTTCCAGTACGCGGCCGAAGAGTCCGAGCACCGGGTGCTGGCCAACTACACCCGCGGCGTGCGGCCGGCGAACGACCTGGCGTTTATCCCAGTCTTGTTTGAGACGGTCGACGAGTTCCTCGCCTCGCTGGAGGAGCGCGGCATCATTGGCGGTACCGGGACGGAGATCGTCTACCCCGGCCCCGGTGAGATCGACGCCACCAACGTCATTGAGCGTGTGCCGGGCGGCGCCATGGTCGATTGCGCGCCTTCGGCAATCCCAGGCGCCACCCCGGGCGCCACACCCGTCGCGTAATCCAGCACGAGCCTCGTTCCACGCTGTCCATGGGAGAAACGATCACGACCGCGGCCCCGGTTCCAGACTTGGGATCGGGGCTGGTCTCATGGCAGGCTCCTGCCATTTGCTTCTCAGGTTGCCTCATTGGCGCGGTCGAGGCGGTCGGTCGGTGCCAAGCGTGATACGATCACGTACGTCGAGCGTCGCTGTCCGATCTCATCGAAAGAGCGCTGCCATGGTCACGACAACGCACCAATGGACAATTGAGGAGCTCGAGCGGGGCGGTGCTCCCGAGGGCCGTTGGGAGCTCATTGCCGGGGAGCTGGTGGAGATGGCGCCTGCCGGGGAACGACATGGCCGGATTGGGGCGATGGCCATCTACCGGATTAGCGCCCACGTCATCCCCCGACGGCTCGGCTCCGTCTTTAATGCCGATACCGGCTTCGTGGTCTCCACGGAGCCGGAGATGGTCCGGGTGCCGGACGTGGCCTTCGTCCGGCGCGAGCGGCTTGCGACCGACCGCGATGAGCGCCGCTTTTTTCGCGGGGCACCCGATCTGGCGGTCGAAGTGGTGTCCCCGGGCGATTCCCCAACCGAGGTGGTCGCCAAGGCGGCGATGTGGATCAATGCCGGCGCCACCTTAGTCTGGCTGGCCGATCCCGACACGCGGCGGGTCACCGTGTTCGAGCGGGGCCAGACGCCACGCATCCTGACCGCGGCGGAGACGCTGGACGGCGGTGCGGCCGTGCCCGGCTTACAGCTTCCGGTGGCGGATCTCTTCGCGGACTGACGCCCCCATCCACACCGATCCCACGACCTGCCCGTGCCGGTATCGCCGCCCCGACTCAGGGGCTGACCCTCGACACCGCTGGCGGTGAACTGGACGGCGCCGAATCGGCAGCCATTCCCGACTACGTCGCCAGCGTGGCGCTAACCGTCGGTGGCGGCGGGCGGTGGGTCGGTGAAATACCATTCCGCCGCGTTCCAGAGGAGGTGAGTGTAGGCGCTGGGCCAGAAGCCGCCCAGGTTCGCTGCCGTGGCCGGGAAGGCTTGCTCCCAGTAGAGGAAGATCACCGGCGCCTCGAACGAGAGGACCTCCTGGATGTCGCGGTAGAGATCGCGGCGGACTTCGATATCGAGGGACAAGGCCGCTTCGGTGGTCAGCTCGTCGATCTCGGCCTGGAACTCGTAGGGATGAAAGAAGGCCGGCAGGTTGCCGCCGCTGGCGGTCGGGCTGGTTGGGATTTGGGAGCTGTGCCAATAGAAGATGTCGTCCGGGTCGTTGGCGTTGGTCCAGGTGTAGAGGCAGGCCGTCATCCGGTCGCTGAACTGGTAGCCCAGCGGCCCCCAGAGGCTGGCGGCGGTCTCGAACCGGGGGATGGTGAAGACGCCGATCTCGTTCCAACTGGCGGCGATCATGGCAATCATCCGCTCCGCCAGTTGGTCGCCGCTGACGCCCCAGAGCTCGATCGTGAAGCGCTGACCATCCCGGCGCAGGACACCGTCATTCCCCGGCCGCAGCCCGGCTTCGGCTAGCAATTCCGCCGCTTGTTCCAGATCATACGGGCGCGGCTCGAGGTGGGGGTCGTGGGCCCAGGTGCCGGGGGCTTGGTCGGCCACGGCCGGAATCGCGTGCCCGGCCAGCAGCTCGTCGATGATCCGCTGCCGGGGCGTCGCGTAGTCGAGTCCGCGCCGGACGAGGCTCTCCCGGAGGAAGCCGATCTGCTTCAGATCGATGTGCTGCCAGTTCTGGGTCGGATGCTCATAGACCGCGAGGCCCGCGATCGCCAGCGCCTCATCGACCCGGGTGGGCGAGATCGCGGCGGCGCCGCCGGCCAGTTGGTAGACGCCGGTCCGGAGCCCGTCCAGTTGCTCCTCCGGTCCCGGCACGATCTGATACACGATGTCGTCCAGCACCGGCGCCGTGCCCCAATAGTTCGTGAATCGCTCCAGGACGATCCGCTCGCCCGGCTCCCAAGCGACGAGGCGGAAGGGGCCGGTCCCGACCGGCGCCGCGGCGAAGCTCTCGCGGAAGGCGTCCAGCCCATCCGCGACGGCCGAGCTGGGGCAGAGAAAGGTGGTCGCCACGGTCGACAGGAACGGGGCGTAGGGCTCGGTGGTCTGAATGATGACCGTTAGCTCGTCCCGGACGTCGATCGTCGCGATCTTGTCCCAGCCCAGGATCGAGTAGGCGCCGAAGGCGGGGTCCAGCTTGGTCTCCCAGGCGGCAACGACGTCGGCGGCGGTGAAGGAATCGCCATTGTGGAAGACAACATCCGGGCGCAGGGCGAAGGCATAGACAAGGCCGTCGTCCGAGATGTCGAACCCCTCGGCCAGCGCCGCTTGCAGCCGCTGCTCGCTGTTGTAGCGAAACAAGCCGTCCATGATGCCGTCGAGCAGGTCGAACCCGGCGACGGTGCTGACCAGCCACGGATGGAGGGTGTCCGGCTCGATCGTGGCGCCGATGGTGAGCGTTCCCCCCCGGCGCGGCTCGCCGGCGGGGGCGGACGGGATGCCGGGGCTGATCGTGCCCGGCGATGGCGCCGGCGGCGTCCCCGCCGCCTGCCAGCGGGCACCGCCAACGGCGGCATCGGACGTCGCGTGCAGCATCACCCCGATCACCGGCGCCGCGATCCCGAGCCCGGCCGCCCGTTCGATCAAGCCGCGCCGGCTGAGCCGGTTCGCCAACCGGGCTTGAATCAGCCCGGTTACGGAATTCAGATCGTGCTCATGTCGCTGGGTTGCCTGGTCCTGTCCGTCGAGATAGATCACCGACCGCTCCCGTCCGCTCGCGGATCGTCTTCCCGGACGACAATCTATCCGGTAGTTTAATCAACGCGCCGATCCGTGCCAGCGGGTCAACTTGTGATGCGCGATGGCCGCGGTTGGGGTATCGACGCCGGGCCTCGGGGCGCCGTCCCGGCTTCGCGCGGATTACAACGGCACGGCGGGCACCCCGCGCCGCCGACGCGGCGAGCGCGCCAGGCAACGCTTCTGAGAACCGTTCAAGGCGAGCGTCTTGGCTTGCTTTCAGGCGCGAGCGGCCCGGAAGGCGCGGCCGAAGAAGTGGCGAGTGGCGGCATCCCGCGCCTCGGCATCGGTGAGCACGATGTTCTTCATCTCGTCCTCGCGCTGGAATTGGCTGACCAGACCCCGAAAAAACTCATCCCGGTAGGCGGGATAGACGACATCCTCGGGGTTGTTGCGCAACATCGCGATCAGGTGCTCGTTCAGCAGCAGCTCGCGGTTAACCTGCTCAAGGCGCAGCAGATCGGCTTCGGTGAATTGGGTACCGTGCCGCTCGTTGAAGGACTTGATGATCGAAGAAAGCGACTCTTCCTCCTCCGCCGTATAGGGCTTGGCGGCGAACTCCTCGATCGCGCGTAGGCGGGCTGTCTCGCCCGCCGCCAGTGACGCCTCGCCCACTTCCTGCTGGACGACCTTGAAGGCGTGGAGACGGATCATGTCGTCCGTGATCTCGATGTCGGCGGGCACCTCGCGGGTGGGCAGCAGCCGGACCAGCCACTCGCCGTAGGCCGAGAGCTTTTCCAGGCTCGAATCGTCAAGCGGCACGATCTGGGCGACGAATGCGTAGAAGCGGAGGAAGCTCTTCAGCAACTGCCGAAACTCCTCCCGTTCCCCCTCGTCCTCGACCCGCGCGAAACGCCGCACCGCCCGCGTGATGATCCCTTCCAGCTTGGTCCGGTCATAGGTCGAGAGGTCGGCCCGGACGAACAACCCGGCGAACTCGTCGATCTCGCGCTCGTCGAGCAGGTTGAACGTCATCAGGCGGCTTTGGAGGTCGTAGATCTGGTTCGGGTTCGTGGTGGCTTCGAGCTCGGTGACCTCGAAGTAGGGCTTGAATGCCTCCCGGATCTCCTCGATCGTGTTCTGAAAGTCGAGGATGTAGGTCCGGCCCTTACCCGTGGCCGTCCGGTTCAGCCGGGAGAGGGTTTGCACCGCCTGCAATCCGGCCAGCTTGCGATCGACGTACATTGCGCAAAGCTTCGGCTGGTCGAAGCCGGTCTGGTACTTCTCGGCCACCACCAGCAGCCGGTAGTCGTCGTTCTCGTCGAACCGCGCCGGCAGCCGAGTCTCGCTGAAGCCGTTCGCGACCGCTTCGGTCTAGCTCTCGCCGTCAAGCGTCAGCTCGCCCGAGAAGGCGACCAACGGCCGGATGTCCGTGTAGCCTTGGGTCGCGATGTACTCTCGCAAGCCGAGGAACATCCGCATCGCCGACTCCCGGCTGCCGGTGACGACCATGCCCTTGGCTTGACCGCCCAGCTCGCGCAACACATGCCGCCGGAAGTGCTCGACGATGACCTCGACCTTCTGTCCAACCGCGGTTGGATGCAGGTGAGCGAAGCGGGCGACCCGGCGCCGCCCCTGGTTCGTCTTGAACGTCGGATCCTCGGCAACCGCCTTTTCCAGCTCGTAGTACGCCCGGTAGGTCACGTAGTTCTGGAGCACATCGAGGATGAAGCCCTCCTCGATCGCCTGCCGCATCGTGTAGAGGTGGAACGGATACGGCAGGCCGTCCGGCCCCCGCTCTCCGAAGCGTTCCAGCGTCACATTGCGCGGAGTGGCGGTGAAGGCGAGATAACTGATGTTCGCCCGCGGTCCCCGGGCCTGTTGGTGGGCGACTATCAACTCCTCGACATCCTCGCTCGTCTGCTCCCGCTCCTCCCGGCTGAGCGCGTCGGCGAGCGCCCGCGCGCTCTTACCCGACTGGCTGCCGTGCGCCTCGTCCACAATGATCGCGAAGGTTCGGTGCGCCTGGTTGGTCACCATCTGCAGGTGCTCGGTACCGAACTTCTGGATCGTGGTGATGATGATCCGCGCCCCGGCCTCGATCGCCGCCTTCAACTGGCGCGAGGTGCCGTCGATGCGGCGGACCAGCCCCGGCGTCTGCTCGAACTGGCTAACCGTCCCTTGCAACTGCCGGTCGAGCACGACGCGGTCGGTGACGACGATCGCGGTCGAGAAGATCGCGTTGTCGGCCGCATCGTGGAGGTTGATGATCTGGTGGGCGGTCCAGGCGATCGTGTTCGACTTGCCGGAGCCGGCGGAGTGCTGGATCAGGTAGTTGTGGCCGGCGCCATGAGCGCGGGCATGCGCGGTCAGCTTCTGGACGGCGTCGAGCTGCTGATAGCGGGGGAAGATCATTGTCTCCCGGTCGTCGTTCTTCTCCAGGTGCAGGAAGTGCTGCAAAATGCCGAGCCAGGTCTGCCGGCCAAAGACGGCCGGTCGGCCCGGCAGGTCGCGGTAGAGATAGGCGATCCGGAAATCGTCCGCCACGTCAGGATTGCCGGCGCCGCCGTCATGGCCCCGGTTGAACGGCAGGAAGCTGGTGGCGCCGTTCTGGAGCCGGGTCGTCATCGAGACCAGATCCTCATCGAGCGCGAAGTGGACCAGGGCGCCGCGCTTGAAGGTCAGCAGCGGCTCGCCGGCGGGTGAGCGGTCGCGCCGGTACTGCTGCTCGGCGTGCTTGATGTTCTGGCCGGTGGGCGTGTTCTTGATTTCGAGCGTGGCGACCGGCAGGCCATTGACGAAGAGGACCACGTCGAGGGCGTTCTCCTGCTTCTGGCTATATCGCACCTGGCGGATGACGCTGAGGATGTTCGCCTCATAGCGGCGCACCAGATCGGGATTGAGCCCCGAGGCCGGCTGGAAGAAGCAGAAGCGGAACTGGATGCCGGGCAGTATCTTCATCCCGCGCCGCAGCACGGCGAGGGTGCCGAACTGGTTCAGGTTCTTGACGAGCTGCTTCAGGAACTCCGCCTCGGTCTGGCTACCATACTGCTGTTCCAGCCTACGCCACTCGTCCGCCTGCGTCTCCCACACGAAGCGGAGCAAGAGTTCGGGATCGAGCACCAGGGCACGGTCGAAATCAGCCGGCGTCCGCTCCTCGTACCCGAGCCGGGTCACGAGGCTATCAACCAGATGCTGCTCGACCACGACCTCCGTGTGAATCGTCGCCCCGGTGAATGTGGCCGTCTCCGTCATCCCGTCACTCCCGCCGGCTCCGTCGCCAGCTCCAACTCGATCGCATCCAGCCGCCGGTCCGTCTCCCCCCGGTTGCCCCACGTCGCGACGTCGATCTGCCCGGTCACAGCAGCGGTAATGAGGGCGGAGCGAAGCTCGCGGAGTCGCTCGATGGAAGCTCCTATCGGCGACAGGAGCTTGTCAATCATTCTCGATACAGTACCAATCTGTTCGGCAAGCTTGTATTGAACAGTAAGGGGTGGGACGGGCAAGGGCAAACTCCGCAGAGCCTCAGCGGTGAGCTTTGGCTGAGCCGATCCCGTCACATAGATTTCATATGGTACTTGGTTGAGGACATGGACCCAGAACTCTAGCGGGCCGGAGCGCGGCCGCAGTATATGCGCGTGGTTGTTCACCCAGTATTTTCCAGTGGCGATGAAGGCGACGAGAGTGGATTGCATGACGAGATTGGCCCCATCTTCTCCTACAAGGATGAGATCTTCATCGAAAAGGTATCGATCAACTTTATCGATGATTCCGGATGCGCCATAGTACGGATAGATCTTCTCGAGGTCCGCCCTTTCCTCACTGTTTAGCGGAACACGAATATGGTCTAGGAAGTCAAAGAGCCGAGATAGCCGCTGAACCACCCAGCCATTTGTGAGATCCGGAATCCATTGCACCCCGCTCGGGGTCATCAAAAGATCAAGGTGTTGCCCAAATACCAATCCCTTGATCGCAGCTTTTCTCTTTTCGATAAGGAGTCCTACCAGCCGCTCCTTCTTCGCGATCAACTGATCGATGCGGGCGGTCTCGCGGTCGAGGAAGGCGGCGATGGCTTGTTGGTCAGTACAGGAATGGGAAGGAATGGGTTTGTTGTGTGCATCGGATCGATCAAGTCCTGGGACTGCAGAGTCTTTGGAGGGTTCGTCAAGCCCAAGCGTTTGGAGCAAATAAAACGCATATCGAAGGTCCAAGGTTGTGGATCGACGATCCACAAACAGGGCAGTATCAATACAGAATCCTCCCTGTTCTGCCCACACCACTTTTCCGTGGGATCCCTTTCGCCCAACGACTATCGCGGGAGCGTCCATGCTGCGCTGACTGTGAATTCCGACTTGACCGTTTGACCCGTACACCGGGATGTCGCCACTCTGCCGACTCTCGACGGGGAGTGCCGAGCCGTACCGAAGGCGAAGCACATGCTTGAGTCTGCTCATCGCGTAGTGGCCATCAGAAGCCCGGCGATCTCCAGCTCTAGCTCCTTCAGCTCAGCGTCGATTTCCTCCAGCGGGCGCGGCGGCACGTACTTGTAGAAGTAGCGGTTGAAGTTGATCTCGTAGCCGACGCGGCCGACCTGCCCGTCGCGCCCGTCCCGGTAGCTCTCGTCCACCCAGGCGTCGGGCACGAAGGGCGTCACCTCGCGGGCGACGTACTCGCGCCAGTCCTCGCCCAGCGGCACCAGCTCGTGGTCACGTAGCTCGGGGTCGGGCTCCGGCTGGCCCTTGGCGTCGCGGCAGATGTCCGCCGTCTCGTCCCGCTCGGCGAACGCGGCAATGACCGCCTTCTTGGCCGGGGCGGCCAGTTTCAGACCCGCGGCGGCCAGCGCCTGGCTCAGTGCCGCCTCAAACTCGTCGCGGCTGGTGAAACGGCCCGGCAACCGCTCAACCAGCGCCGCCTTCAGCGCGCGCCGCTCGGCCTCGCTCAGCCGCGCCAGCGCTCGGTCGCTCGCCAGCGCCTCCAGCCGCTCCGGCGTCACCATGAAGGCGAGGCGCAGCGGCCGCTCGACCCGGATCTCCCGGTAGCCGAAGTCGGTCGCGTTGAACATCTTGGCGGACTCGCCGTCGTTGGTCTGGTCTTGGTAGAGCCGGAGGATGTCGCTATGGCCCTGGCCGGAAATCTCCCGTCGCTTGCTGCCCAGGCTCTTCCGCATCTGGCGCCAGAATCGCGTGCCCGAGGCGTCGATCAGTTGCACCGTGCCCTGGCGGCTCCGGTGCTTGCGATTCGTCAACAGCCAAACGTAGGTCTGGATGCCGGTGTTGTAGAAAAGGTCGGTCGGCAGGGCGACGATCGCCTCGACCCAGTCGTTCTCCAGCATCCAGCGCCGGATCTCGCTCTCGCCCGAGCCGGCGCCGCCGGTGAAGAGGGGCGAGCCGTTCATCACGATCCCGATCCGGCTGCCCTGCCCGTCGTCGCGCATCTTGGAAATCATGTGCATCAGGAAGAGCAGCTGCCCATCGGAGACACGCGGCAGCCCCGCCCCGAAGCGGCCCGCGAAGCCCCGCGTCGCATGCTCCGCCTTGATCGGCTCTTGGTACTTCTTCCAATCGACACCATACGGCGGGTTGGAAAGCAAATAGTGGAACGTTTCCCCCGCGTGCTGGTCATTGGTCAGGGTATTGCCATACGCGATGTTGTCGGGGTTGTGCCCGGTCACGAGCATGTCCGACTGGCAGATACCAAACGACTCGGGGTTCAACTCTTGGCCGTAGAGCTCGACCCGCGCGCTTACGCTATAGTCCTTGATCCGTTGCTCGGCCAGCGCCAGCATCCCGCCCGTGCCCGCCGCTGGGTCGTACACCCGGCGGATGATGCCGCTTTGGGTCAGCACGTCGGCGTCGGGCGTAGTCACCAGGTCGACGATCAGGCTGATTACCTCACGCGGGGTGAAGTGCTCGCCGGCGGTCTCTTTCGAGATTTCGGAGAAGCGCCGGATCAGGTCCTCGAACAGGATCCCCATGTCGCCGTTCGGCACCACGTCCGGATGCAGGTCGATCTGGGCGAACCGCTCGAAGACCTGCCAGAGGATGTTCCCCTCGTTCAGACGGTTCAGGGTTTCGATAAACCGGAACTTCTCAATGAAAATATCTTGCGCATTTCCCGAATAGAGCCGAATGTATCGAATTAGATGATCGTGTACTTCAGTCGGCGTCTGCCCTTTGATCTTAGCAAACGAGAGATCGCTTCTGTTGTAGACGCGCAGGTTGTTCCCCGCTACCTGAAACAGAATCTGATCGCGTGTGGCGTCGTCCATCGCCTCCGGCAACTTCGCGTTCGCGGCCAGCACCGCCTCCCTGGTCGGTTCGAGCAGGCAGTCGAGGCGGCGCAGCACGATGAACGGCAGAATGACCTTGCCGTACTCCGACTGCTTGAAGTCGCCCCGCAAAATCTCGGCGATTGACCAGGTGAAGGAGCTGAGGTTCGAGATTCGTGCCACAGACATCGCGGACAGGCCCTCGTGCCACGCCGCCGCCCCGGACCGGACTCGTCCGGCGACCAACGCGGCATACGCGGGAGAGAATATCGCCCCTCCGGTAACGCGCCGGAAGCGTCGTCAGGATCAGCCCACCGATTCGGATTGTCGCATGATAAGGATCGTCGCGCGGCCAAGCAGCGCGATGCGTTCGTCGTGCAAGTTGTCACGCACGTCCTGGTAGACCCTCGGTCCGCGGTCTCGGCCTCGGCGACCAGCGGATCGGGCAGATTCGCGACGCCCTGCTCGAGCCGGTGAGCCTTAGCCGCGATCGTCCGCCGCCTGGTTGACGCGCTGCCGCCATTCGCTGGCCAGCAGATCGAACATGACCACATCCACGAACTCGGCGCCCGCCGTGCTGTCCCAGTGCAGGCGGCCGGCATCCCGGTACCCTTGCTTGCGGAGGGCCGCCTGGGAGCGGGTGTTTGGCCCCCAAACGAAGGAACGCAGCATGTGGAGGCCGAGCAGGTCGAACGCGAACTCCAGCAAGAGCAGCTTCGCCTCGCTGCCGATGCCCTGGCCGCGGAGCTCCGGCACGTAGATCATGGAGCCGGTCTCCGCCGTGCGATGGAACAGGTCGACGTGGAGGAGCAGCACTTCCCCGATCAGCTCCCCGGTTTCACGCTGGATGACCGACAGGAGGACTTCCTTCGGCGGCACTTGCTTGACGCTTTCCTTGACCCAATGTAGGCCGTCGAGCGGGCCGCCCAGCCATCGCCCCCGGTCGAAGAAGGTTTCGGTTTCACGCCGGGCCAGGCGCGAGATCCGTTTCCAGTCGTACGGCTCCGACATCCGCAAGGCGACCCGTTCGCCAACCAGCAGGGCGCCCTCCGGCACCGGACCGCCCGGGTCCGGCAGGCTGACCCGGCGCACCGCCGGCGGCGACGCCGGCGGCTCGCTCGCCCGCTCGATGCCGGGTCCAGGATCGCCCAGCTTCGCGACCCAACCAGGATGCAGCAGCTCGTAAATCCACTGATCGTGGCGGGCGCCATCCCGCCAGATCGCCTCGCGGAGGCGCACCGCCGGCCGCATCCCGAGCCCTTCCACGGCGGCGATGACCGCTGGCGCCGGGGCGTCGAGCTCGGCCCAGACCACCATGTTGTGACTTTCCTCCGAGAGCCAGGGCACGACGATCCCCAGCATCTCGGCCGTGATCGCGGCGCCCTCGGACCGGAGCCTGGGGTCCGCCCGGAGCTGGACGAAGGCGGTGCGCCAGCCCTGGACCTCGTATTTCACGGCACCGACCGGGATGTCGTCGCTCCGGCGACAGGCAACGAGGCGCCGGGTGTGCGATTCCGCCTCCTTCGGCAGCTCCTTGGTCAACAGCTCCTCGGCCCGCTGCCAGTTGATCGGATAGGAAGCGAAATGCCAGGCGCCGGGATACTTGGCGTCCCCTTGCTCAAGCGGTCTCAAATACAGGGTCTCGCCGACCAAAAACCCCTGCTCGCCGGGGGCAATCCATGGTGACTCGGTCATGCTGGTGCTCCTTCTGTTACGAGTCGTGAGTCGTGAGTCGTGAGTCGTGAGTCGTGAGTCGTGAGTCGTGAGT
>JALZJP010000155.1 GCA_030859715.1 Chloroflexota bacterium | reverse complement strand
ATTTTCCCCATCGCTGGGGCCTATCTCCTCGGGCGAGGACGGGCACCTTGGCGGTCGCCGCTAGGTTGCCGGACACCGGCTCGGCGGTGTCACTCTTGATAGCGCCTCTTCGGTTGTTGTCGAGAGGATAGCACATGCGTTCTTCATACGCAAGCCCCATTCAAGAGTTGTAACTGTTCAGACCGGGGCAATTGTGGGATACTGACCGGAGCAGAACGCATGTCCTAATCGAGGCGTGACGTGGCCCGCCGTGCCGCACATCCCGCGTCTGAGCAACTGCTGTCGCTGGTCGGCGAGTTGCGCGACCGGATCGCCGCCTTGGAGGCGGAGAACGCCCGGCTGCGCGCGGCCCTCGCGGCGCTCCGCGGGACGGACGCGCCCCCGCCGGCGGGGGCCACGACCGCGCCGCAGACGTCGGTTCCCGCCACCGCCCGCAGACGACCACCGCCGGGAGTCAAAGCCAACGTCGTGATCCTGGCGCGGCGCTGCCGCCGCACCCCCCGGTCGCCGGTCCCCGGTCGGCGGCGCGATGTGCCGGATCGGGTCGTGGTCCATGCCCCGACGGTCTGCCCGCACTGCGGCGACGTGCTGCGGCGGGGGCGATTGGTCGGACGCCGCCAGATCATCGAGTTGCCCCCGGTCCGCGCCGAGGTCGCCGAGCATCAGGTGCGGGAGCGCCGCTGCCGGGGCTGTGGCTGGGCGGGGCGGGGCGCGCTGCCCGACCTGACCGACCACGCGGGACCCCACCGGCGGGTCGGCTGGGGAGTGGCGGCGCTGGTGGCGACGCTGCGGACGAAACTGCGGTTGCCGCTGGCCCAGGTGCAATGGCTCCTGGAGCGGACCTGGGGGCTCCGGCTGTCCGTCGGCGAGGTCAGTGGGCTGCTCACGGAGGTGGCGCGGGTCGGGCGGGGCGCCTACGACGCCCTCTTGGCCGAGGCGAGGGCCAGTCCGGTCGTCCACATGGACGAGACCGGCTGGCGGGAAAACGGCCGCAACGGCTACATCTGGACGGTCAGCACGCCCACCGTCCGCGTCTTCTCCTATGCCCAGGGTCGGGCGGGGGCGGTGGCCGATCGGTTGCTGGGCGAGGGCGGGACGGGAACGGTGGTCAGCGACTTCTATGGGGCCTACGACCGCCTCACCCGCCCGCAGCAGCGCTGCTGGGCGCATCTGCTGCGCGATGTGCGCGCGCTCTGCGACGACCACCCGGCCGATCACCGGCTGCAGCGCTGGGCGGTGGCGGTCGGCAAGGTCCACGCCAAAGCGGTGGCCTGGACGGAGCAGGCGACGGCGGACGGGGTGCGCCCGATCCTGCGGGAACGGGTGGCCGATCGCTTCGCGCAGGCGCTCGTCGCGATCTGCCGCCAGCCCGCCGGGTCCCCCCAGGCGGTGCTTTGCCAGCGGATCGAACGCTACCAGACCGAGCTGTTCACCTTCGTCGCCGATCCGGCCGTGCCGCCGACCAACAACGCGGCGGAGCGGGCCTTGCGCCCGCTGGTGATCGCCCGCAAGATCAGCGGCGGGACGCGGTCGAAACAGGGCTCGCAGACCCGGATGATCTTGCAGTCCTTGGTCGCCACCTGGGACCTGCGCGGCCTCGATCCGGTCGCCGAGTTCCTCGCCCTCCTCCGCGACGGCGCGCAACCCTCACAGGAACTTGCCCCGGTCTGAACAGTTACGAGAAGCGCGAGGGCATTGACGCCCCACCGCCTCCACGGTATGCTCACTCTGTACAGGAAATCTGTACCAGTACGACGACGATGCGAGGTCATGATGGTCTCGATGGACGTGAGCTACACGGAAGCGCGCGAGCGCCTCGCCGAGCTGTGGGATCGCGCGATCGCAGACCGCGAGCCGATCCGCCTGACCCGGCGCGGCGCCGACCCGGTGGTGCTGCTGGCCGCCGACGAATACGAAGGCTTGCTCACAACCGCCCACCTCCTCCGCTCGCCGGCCAACGCCGCGCGGCTGATCACCGCGCTGGAGCGCGCACGGGCCGGCGTCGGCACGCCACGACCGCTGGCCGACTTGCGCGCCGACCTGGATCGTGCCGAGGAGGGGTAGGCGGACCGCGGCGACCCGTCCTGCCCCCGTGGAGCGCCTGGCCGTTTTTCAGCCCGAGTTCCGCGGCGACCTGCGCTGGTGGACCCGCGAGCAGCCGCGGGTCGCCGACCGCATCTGGGCGTTGATCGAAGAGATCGTGCGCACCCCCTTCGCCGGCACCGGGAAACCGGAGCCGCTCCGGTACTTCGGCCCCGACATCTGGTCGCGCCGCATCACCCAGGAGCACCGCCTGGTCTACCTGGTGCGGCA
>JALZJP010000143.1 GCA_030859715.1 Chloroflexota bacterium | reverse complement strand
GGTGGGTAAGCACGACCGGGGGTCGTGGCGGGGATTAGCGGCCCCAGGTAAGGCGGTTGGCGGCGTTCTCGAATTGCCGCAGGTCACGGCGGGCCTCGTCGGCCGTCGGGTAGCCGGCGCCAGACTGCACCAAGTCGCCGTAATAGCGGTCGAAGCGGGAGCTCGAGCCCCAGTTGGCGCGGTCGAAAATGGTTCGTAGCAGCTTCATCTCGGTTCCTGTTCTTTGTTTGGCAGGGGCCGCCTCACGGCGACGCCCTCTTCAGTTCACCGACGCCAGTATATCACATTATCTCGATATGCGCATGATATGAATGTTAACGTCTGGGCGGTCACGCCGCGGTCCCCGGTGTCGCGCCAGCCCCGTCCCTCGTCTCGTTTACAATGCGGCCGATCACAAAGGAGATGAATCCGTGACCATCCACCAATTTCAACCCGACCACTATCTCAGCACCATCGGCTCGCACCAGCCCGTCTTGCGGATCGCGGACGGCGATAGCGTGATGACCACCACCGTCGATGCCAACGGCTGGGACGAGCATGGCGAAAAAGTCGCCGCCGGCGGCAACCCGATGACCGGCCCCTTTTATGTTGAGGGCGCCGAGCCGGGCGACGCCCTGGCGGTCACCATCGTCCGCATGACGCCGAACCGGGTCGATGGCTGGACCCGCTCGTCGCTGGCGACGACCGTGATCGAGCCGCACCGGGTGCCCGACCTGCCGGAGTCATCGCGCGCGATCTGGGCGATTGACCGTCCCACCAGCACGGTCCGGCTCCAGGCTCCGCCCGCCCGTTTGGCCGATTTCGTGCTGCCCCTGGCGCCCATGATCGGCTGCTTCGGCGTCGCTCCCGCCGGCGGCCAGGCGATTTCGACCGCCACCAGCGGTCAGCACGGCGGTAACATGGACTATCGCGGCTTCGGGCCCGGCGTCACCGCCTATTTCCCGGTCGCGGTCGCCGGCGCTCTGTTTCACCTGGGCGACGGCCACGCCACCCAGGGCTGCGGTGAGATCGTCGGCACCGGGGTGGAGACCAGCTTCGAGATCGAGTTCACGGTGAACGTGCGCCAGGGCTGGCCGATC
Source organism: Chloroflexota bacterium (assembly GCA_030859715.1). GTDB lineage: Bacteria > Chloroflexota > Chloroflexia > Thermomicrobiales > UBA6265 > JACCYK01. The sequence goes on along the minus strand of JALZJP010000143.1, from coordinate 21,459 downwards.
GCCTGGCCGCGGGGCGAGAACGAGACCGATCTCTTCGCCCTCGGCAACGCCCGGCCCCTCGACCAGGCGCTGCAGCACGCCACGACCGAGATGCTGGACTGGATGACCGCCGACTACGGCTTCGACCCGCTGACCGCCAGCCACGTCCTCGGCCAAACCGTTCGCTACGACGTCGGCAACGTCTTCAACCCGGCCTACACAATGGTCTGCCGGCTGGCAAAGCACTGGCTTGCCTGATCCGGCAAGCAGTGAGCGAGCGGCCGCGGCGGCAACGGTTCAGCCATCGGGCGCGGCGCGGGCGCGGCTGGTCGTCATCCTGGGCGCGCTGAGCGCCTTCGGCCCGCTCGCGATCGATATGTACCTGCCGGGCCTGCCCGCCCTGCTGACCGATTTCGACACCGGCGCTTCCAAAATTCAGCTCACCCTCAGCGCCTGCTTGCTCGGCCTCGCCATCGGCCAGCTCGTCGCCGGTCCCCTCAGCGATGTCTACGGCCGCCGGCCGCCGCTCCTGATCGGCCTGGCTGGCTTCGCCATCGTCTCGCTGCTCTGTGCGGTGGCGCCGAATATCTACGTCTTGATCGGCCTGCGCTTCGCCCAGGGGTTCGCCGGCGCCGCCGGCATCGTCATCGGCCGCGCCATCGTCCGTGACCTGCACGGCGGGCGGGCCGCCGCCCGGTTCTTCTCCCTCCTGATGCTGGTCAACGGCCTGGCCCCCATCCTGGCGCCGCTGATCGGCGGCCAGGTGCTCCGCGTCACCTCCTGGCGGGGGGTCTTCGTCGTCCTCGCCATCATCGGGGTGCTGCTCTTCCTCGCCGGCTTGCTCGGCATCCGGGAGACGTTACCCACGGCCCGACGCCAAGGCGGCGGCCTGGCCGGCACCCTGGGCACCTTCCGCCGGCTGGCCACGGACCGCTCGTTCATCGGCTACGCGGCGGCGTTGGGACTGGCGATCGCCGCCATGTTTGCCTATATCGCCGGCTCGCCCTTCGTCCTGCAAACGATCTACGGCGTCTCGCCGCAAGCTTTCAGCCTCCTGTTCGGGGTCAACGCCCTCGGCATCATCGTCGCCGGCCAGATCAATGGCTTCCTGATCGGACGGGTCCCGCTCACGCGGCTGCTAGCGGGCGGCATCATCGCCAATGCCGCCGGCGGCATCCTGCTTCTCCTGGTGATCGGCGTCTTCGACGGCGGCCTCGGGCCGGTTCTGGTCGCCCTGTTCCTGGTCGTCGCCAGCCTTGGCTTCATCCTGCCGAACGCGACCGCCTTGGCCCTCGCCGCCCATCCCACCGTCGCCGGCAGCGCCTCAGCCCTGCTCGGTCTGCTACAATACACATTTGGCGCCATCGCGGCGCCCCTGGTCGGCATCGCCGGCGAGGAGACCGCCCTGCCGATGGCGATCGTCATCGCCGCCCTTGGCGGTGCCGCCTTGCTCGTCTACGTCGTAATCGTCCGCGGCATCCTCGTGCCGGAGGAAGTCGACGCCTGATTCGCCCGCCCGCCGGTCCGACCTCGCGGGCCGCGGTAGGGGCGACTCATATTCATACAATGAGCATGGTGGTATTGCCCTCGTTACTTTGCTAGAGTTCGAATTGATTCCCCGCTCGTCCCGCTCCGTGTCGCGTACCGTCCTCGCCACGCTTGAATTGATCGGAGGTTCCCGATGACGGACTCATGGTATCTGATCGTGATCGTGGTGGTCGCGGCGCTCGTGGTGCTCTATCTTCGCGGCCGGCAACGAAACCAGCGGAGCGGCGGTGACAGTCAAACCGGCGGGGATGCCGGGCGAGACTTTGGGGTGGAACGGGAGGGCACCCGCCTGACCGGGATGAGCGCCGAGGATCGGGAGTGGGAAACCGCCAGCCAACGTCGAAATCAAGAAAACCAGGATCGCGCGGAGACGCCGGCGGCACCCCGCCCGGCGCCCGGTCCGGACGTGGTGGATCGCGGTCCGGGCGGGTAGCCCTCTCCATTGGTCTTCGCCAACGCTGGCGTGGCCGTCTTCGTTGCCCGTCCCATTTGATGCGTCCCGGTGCAGTCGAGGCTCACTCACGCGCGCCACGGCCCGTGGTTCAGACGGTCAGGGTACGGTGCCGGATTCCTCGTCGACCGCGGCAACGATCGTCGCTACCGCGTCCCCGAAGCAAGCCGCCGGCGTGGCAAAGGCCCGCTCCCGCGCGCCGTCGATGAGTCGCGCTCCCCAGCCTTGGAACTGCTCGTTCGTATTCCGTTCACCGAGCCGTGCCACCCAACCACCGGCGGCCTCGTCGTAGGCGGCCCGGATCTCGAACACACGGTGCAGCGCCGGGTCGTCTGATGGATGGCTGACGCCGAGGAGAAGGTGGCGCTCATCCGGGGCGCGATCCGGGATCGGCATCGTGGTGCTCCCATTCTCGGACGATCGGCCCAGCTCACGATCGTCTCGCGGGTGGCGGTGATCCGCTCCGGTACCGGATTAGGCCCGCCCGGCAAGGCCGGGCGACGCGATCATCGCCTGGGCCAGCACGGAGTCGAAGATAGCGACTTGGCGCCGGGCGATCACGGACCGGTCGAAGTGGGCGGCCACATGGGCGCGGCAGGCCGCCGGGTCGAGCGCCATCGCCGCCGGCAGGCGCCGGGCCAGCTCGTCCAGGTCGTTGCCGAGAAACCCGTTCACGCCTTCGGCCACGATCTCGGGCGCCGCCCCCAGCCGCAAGGCCACGACCGGGGTGCCATGCGCCCCGGCCTCGACCTGGACCAGGCCGAACGGCTCCTCCCAGGGCGAGGTGAAGAGGACGGCCCGGGCCCGCCCGATCAGCTCACTCTTCTCCGGGCCGCCGACCTCGCCGACGAACTCGACCAGGCTTCCCGCCGCCCGCAGCGCCGGTCGCACCACGGCGTCGAAATAGGGCCGCTCCTGGGAGGTGACCCGGAGCGCCAGCTTCAGCTTCACCCCGGCGGCGACCGCCAACCGGATGGCCCCGGCCGGGTCTTTCTCCCAGTGGCAGCGGCCGAGGAAGGCGACGTACTCCTCTTTCGCCGCGGCCGGGAAGAACGGCATCGCGGCAATGTCGATCGGATTGTGGACGACACCCACGAAGTTGAGATGGCGACCCGCCCCGTACAGCTCGGCCGCCGTCGCTTCGAACAGGTGTTGCTGGCGGACGCTGATCGCCACGAAGTGGTCGCCGCGGGCGCTCATCGCCTGGTACATCGCCACATGATGCTCGACCGCCGGGCCATGGATCGTCCGCACGATCGGCAGCGGGAAGCCGGGATCAGGCGAGAAATCGGTGTGATCGTGGACGATGTCGGCGCCCAGCGTGGCCGCCAGCTCATAGGCGCGACGGCCGTTGGCGATAAACTGGTCCTGCTTGGCGTCGTCACTCTGGTTGAGCCCGAGGCCGGCGGGGACCGTCTCGATCAGGGTGGCGCCGGTGCGTGAGCCGGCGGGCGCGAAGAGCGTCACCTGGTGGCCCGCCGCGAGCAAGCCTTCGGTCAGGTCACTGACGACCCGCTCGATCCCGCCGTAACCGACCGGCGGCACCGGATACCAGGGCGGGGCGATCTGAACAATATGCACCACGAGTCTCCTACTGGCATCACAACTCGCTGGGCATGATGCGCGCTACACGGCCGGTGGCCCCAGCATCGCCACCCACGTCCGGATCGGGCCGGCCGTCGGTTCGTCCGGGGCCGAACGATGCGCCGGCACACTGCCTAGCCAATGCATCATCTGCGCCACCAGCTCGCCACATCGCGGGCGCCGCCCTGGCGCCGGCAATCCATGCTTGAGCGGGAAGGGAGCGGGGAGCCCGCGCTGGACTCGGCGCGGCCGCGCCGGGCCGCGTCGTGACGAATCGCGGGCTCCCCGCACCCCACGCCATCGACGGCGGGACGACGGCCGTCGCCGAGGACGAGCCGAACTGCCTGCCGATGACGCCGAGCCCGAGCGAGCGCCCGACCGCGCCCAGGTCGTCAGGCGGTACCCCGGCCGGCCATCAGCAGCATCGGACCCTCGGACGCGATGGCATAGGCGTCCCCACTCCGGCGAACCGCGAGCGAGCACCGTTGACCGAGCACCTCGAGGTCGTGGATGGTGACCTCGTTGAGCCACGGCGGCAGGGCGGGCTCCACGAGCAGGCTCCCGGCCGCGACGTCAATCCGCAGGCCGAGCATCGAGCGTACCAGGAGCTGGCTGGCGGCGGCGGCCCAGGCTTGCGGACTACAGCTCACTGGGTAGGCGACCGGGGCGAGCCGGGCCGCTTCCTCGGCCCGGGCAAAGCCGCAGTAGAGCTCGGGCAACCGCGCCAACGGGTCAGTCTCCGCCGCCGCGACGAGGGCCGAGGCGATCCGGTTCGCATCATCGGCGTGCCCGTAGGAATGAAGGCCGGCGGCAATGAGACTGTTGTCGTGGGGCCAGACCGAGCCGTTGTGGTAGCTCATCGGGTTGTAGCTCGGCATCGTCGAGCTCAGGGTGCGAATCCCCCAGCCGGAATCGAGATCCGGCTGCCGCAGGCGGCTGGCGACCATCGCCGCCCGCTCCGGGGTCGGTAAGCCGGTATAGAGCAGGTGCCCGGCGTTGGAGTTGATGGTGGCGACCGGTGTCTTGTCGCCGTCGAGCGCCTGGGCGTAGAAGCCAAGGGCGTCGAGCCAAAAGCACTCCTCCACGGTGCGCCGCACCGCTTCGGCCCGGTTGCGCAGGTGCGCCGCCCAGCCGGGATTGCCCATCGTCGCGGCCACGTCCGCCAGGCGCCGGTAGGCGGCGAAGACGTAGCCCTGGACCTCGATCAGCGCGATCTCACCGGTGGCGGCCGGCCGGCCATCCGGATGATGGAGCGAGTCGTGGCTGTCCTTCCAGCCCTGATGGACGATCCGCACCCCGTCCGCGGTGCCGGTCCGATACTCGACCAACCCGTCGCCATCCCGGTCGCCGCATTGCTCGATCCAGGTCAGGGCCCGCTCAATGTTCGGGAGCAAGCCGGCGTAGAGCGCCTCGTCACCGGTCCAGGCCACCGTTTCGGCGAAGAGCAGGATGAAGAGCGGGGTGGCGTCGACCGAGCCATAGTAGGGGGTGTGGGGGATCTCAGCGAGGCGGGCCATCTCGCCGTAGCGCACCTCGTGCAGGATCTTTCCCGGTTCCTCCTCGCGGAAGGGATCGATCCGCTCCCCCTGCATCGAGGCCAGCACCCGCAGCGTGGCCGCCGCCCGGGCCGGGGCCAGGTGGAGCGTCTGCAAGCCGACGATCAGGCTGTCGCGGCCAAAGGGGGCCACGAACCAGGGGATGCCGGCCGCCGGCAAGGCGCCCTCCGGGAACGACGTTTGGAGCATGGCGAGATCGGCGGCGGCCCGACCCAGGACACGATTGAAGCCCGGATGGTCGGTCGTCACGGTCGCGGTTCGCGGCGCCTCGCGCTCAGGCGGCCCGGTGGCGACGGAAAATGGGCCGCCCGCGGTCGGCACCGGCGTGATCGTCATCGTCAGCTCGCGGGTCGCGCCGCCGGCCAGCGGCGTGGCGAAGCTGACCGTGGCGCTGGGCGGCAGCGGCAACGAGGCATGGCCAACGGGCTCGTCCAACCCCGGCAGCAGCGCCTCCGGCTCGCCGTCGTCAGCCCGCCGTCCAGGGCGAGTATCCGTTGTCGCCGCATCTTGGCTAAATCCGACGACCATCATCGTCGAGACCCCGGTCCGGTTGACGTAGGTAAAGACGATCGCATTGGGCCGGGTGGCCGAAATGCTGTAGTTGCCGGCCCGCGTCGATCGCGGGAACCCCCGGATCTCAAAGAGGTCGCGGAAGTCGGCGCTCAGGTCCAGCGACAAGGTCAACGGCAACGACCGGCCGCTGAAGTTGCGGACGACGAACCGGATCTCAAGCGCCGCGCCGAGTTGGATGTGCTGCTCGACCGAGACGCTCAGCGGCAACACGACATCGTCCGCGCCGCCTGGCCCGGGGACCGGGAACGCGCCGTTGGCATCGACCACGATCGCGCTGGCCGGCCCCAGCAACCGGGTGCTCAGGGTGCGGAGTGGGACATCGTTGAGGCGCACCGCGCACCGGTCCAGGTAGCGGGTATCACGGCCGTACAGCCCACTGGCGCCCTCACCGCGGCCATCGCCGGCGCCGACGAGAAACAGCTCGTCACTCTTGAGCACCAAATCATGGTTCAGCACGCGATGCCTCCGTCGCGGCGGAGCGCCGCCATGCATTCGTCACGCGGGCGCGGCCCGCGTCGCTCAAGCGGCCTTGACCGCCGTGGCCAACTGCTGGACCGTCTGTTCCAGCAGCGGTCGCGGCATCGCGAAGTTGAGGCGGACGAAGCCGAGCCCCGCCTCGCCACAGGCCCGGCCGTTGACCACCGCCACCCGGGCGTGCTCCCGGAAGAAGGCGCCGAGGTCCTCGGCCTCGATCCCGAGCGGCCGGAAATCGAGCCAGGCCAGGTAGGTGCCCTCGGCCGGAACGTGGCCGACCTCCGGCAGCAGCTCGCCGACCATCTCGGCCAGCAGACCCCGGTTGCCATCGAGGTAGCTCATCACCTCGCCCAGCCACTCCCCGCCGGAGCGATAAGCGGCCGCGTTGGCGATGACGCCGAGGGTGGAGGCGCCGTGCCCCGCCATGAAGCCGATCCGGTCCCAGATTGCCGCGTCGGCATCATTGGTCAGCACGATTTGGGCACACTTCAGCCCCGGAATGTTCCACGCTTTCGAGGCCGAGATCGCGGTGACGGTGTGCCCGGCGGCGATGTCCGAGATCGAGGCGTAGGGCAGGTGCCGGTGGCCGGGGAAGGTGATCGGGGCGTGGATCTCGTCGGCGAAGACCCGGCCGTCGTAGGCGTCCACGATCTCGCTGACCCGGCACAGCTCATCGCGGGTGAAGACCCGACCCAGGGGATTGAGCGGATTGCAGAGGATGAGCAAGCCTCCGCCCCCGGCAAACGCCGCCTCGATCCCGGCGTAGTCCAGCTCCCAGCGGCCGTTGGCCACCGCCATCGGCACCTCGATGATCTCCCGGCCCAGCGTTTGCGGCACCGACAGGAACGGCATGTAGGCCGGGGTGGGGACGATGACCTTGCTGCCCGGCGGCGAGTAGTCGGCGATCGCGACCTCCATCACCTTGATCACATCGGGTACCGAATGAATCCGTTCGGCCGGGATCTCCCAGCCACACGCCGTCTGGTACCACGCGGCGCAGGCGGCGGCCATCGCCTCGCGTTTGGCGATGGGGAGATAGCCGAAGCAAGCGTCCGCCACCGCCGCCCGCAGCGCCTCGGTGACGGCGGGCGCGGTGCCGAAATCCATTTCCGCCACCCAGGCGCCCAGGCAATCGGGAAACGTCGACCACTTGACGCTGCCCGCCCGCCGCAGATGATCCACCGAGATGGTGTCGAGATCGTGGTTGCGCATACCTGGGGTCGATCCTCTCAACTGCCGCCAGCCTTGCCGGTCGGCGAACCACACGAGACGCTCGTGAGCTTCCCGCCTCGGGCCGACGCTGTCAACCGCGCCGCGGGCTCGCCCCGGCTCCTCAAAACGCGGCCCCGAACAGGGCCTCAATCACGGCGAACAGCAGCACGATCACGGCCACGAGCGCGACCAGTCATCGTCCATACGCAATACATATGTAGTATAATGATGCCGAGTGGATGAGAGGCCGCCCCCCAACGTCAGGATCTAACGAGGAGGAATTGTCAATGACCTATCTATTGAAAGGTTTTTTGGATGAACGTCCTCCCCACCTATCGAGATCGGGACACGGAGCGATTCGCCAATGACGAGCATGTACGCAAGCTCCAGGACGTTCCGCGCCAACGAGGGCTTGCCGCCCTGGCCCGACTTTACGCCGCAACCACGCTACGGGATCTCCGTAATCCGCCGGGCAATCGCTTCGAGGCGCTCCAGGGCGATCGCAAAGGTCAGTACAGTATTCGCATTAACCAACGATGGCGCGTTTGCTTTGAATGGTCGGTGGAAGCGAACCAAGCCTTCAACATCGAGATCGTCGATTATCACTGACGGTGACGAGAACACCTGAACGAACCTCCGGGCTGGCCGCTCACCTGCCGAGCAACGTTGAACCGGAACCCGCTCGAGGAGAAAGGAGAGTGTCCGTGGCACACCCACCGATTCATCCCGGCTACCAAATTGAGATCGAGCTAGGGGAGTTGAATTTGTCCGCGACCCAAGCGGCGAAGCGGCTTGGCATTCCGCAGAATCGGCTGACGGAAATCATCCGGGGCCGCCGGGGCATAACCGCCAATACGGCCTTCCGCCTCGCCGCCTGGCTTGATACGACGCCGGAATTCTGGATGAATCTCCAGCGCGATTACGAAATCAATCTCTTCGAGCGAGACCATGGCGCCGAAATCCGGAACCAGATCGCCTCGTATTCCTTGGCCGGATAGAACAACCGGGAAGCGATGGCCCGCGGGCACTCCGGGGTTGTCTCACAGCGCCAGGTCGAGCACGATCTCGATCACGGCGAACAGGAGCACGATCCCGACCACGAGCGCGACCAGCACCAGAAAGGCGGTTAGCAACGTCACTAACGCGCTCCGGTTCGCCCGCGCTTGCTCGCGCTTCTCCGCCGCCGAGGGCGGCCGCCGGAACTGGTTCGTGGGTTGCCCTTGCATCTCGGGCATGAAGCCGCCAACGTAGCGGCCCATGATCTGATCCTGGATCACTTGGGCCCGAATCGTTTGGTCGTACGCCCGGCGGGCGGGCGGCTTCGAGAGCGTGGCGTAGGCTCGATTGAGCAGCTTCGCGGCGTCGTCGGCCCCGGCCCGCCCCTCCGCCCGCTGGCGGTCGGGGTGGATCTCCTTCATCGCCGAGCGGTAGGCGCGTCTGATCTCCTCGGCGGACGCGGCAAACGTCACCCCCAGCAACTCGTAGTAGTTCGGATCGTCGAGGTCGGGCGGCGGCGGTGGGCCGGACCTTGCTCCAGCATTCGCCCGCCGGCCCGAGGACGCGCCTTCGGCCACGGTCCCTTCCGGTTGGACGAGCCCGGCCTGACCATCCTCGATCTGGCCGCCAGGGATCTCAAGTGTACGTGAGATCATGGCTCAGGGATTGCAGTGGGGAGCCGGTACGAAGCGTCCTATTCGCCGGGGATTCGTCTCGGGGTAGAATCGTTGCCGCGGCGCGCGTCGACATTCAGTGACCGCGGCGGCGCTGGGCGTGCGTCTCGATGGAGCGTGTGATGCAGTTGCGCGTGGTGACCGTGCCGTATCGCTACGACGAATGGAAAGACGGTCTGGGCGCGGGCCCGGATGCGATCCTCAAGGCGGGCCTGATCGAGCGCCTCCAGGCCGCCGGCGTTGTCGTGGACGGGCCGCGGGAAGCGGACCTCGGCGCCGAGAACCGCGAGCGGGGTCGGACCGCGCTCAACATCGGCCGCATCGGCGCCCGCACCGCCGCCCTGGTCGCCGAGGGCCGCGCCGGCGGCCAGGCCGTGCTCGTCCTGGCCGGGGACGACACCGCCGCGATCGGGGTCCTCTCCGGCATTGAGCGGGCGGACGGGGCCGGGGCCCGGGTCGGCATTGTCTGGCTCGATGCCCACGGTGATTTCAACACCCCGGAGACCTCCTACAGCGGCATCCTGGCCGGCATGCCGCTGGCGATCCTGGCCGGCCTCGCCGGCCCGCTCTGGCGCGAGGCCGCCGGCCTGGCCGCCACCGTGCCGACCGACCGCATGCTGGTGGCCGGCGTGCGCGATCTCGATGAGAAGGAAGCGGAGCTGTTGCGCTCGACCGATGTTCGCGTGGTCACGGCCGAGGAGCTGCGCTCCGGCGACCCCTTTGCCACGGCGGTGGCGCGGCTGGCGGAGCGCTGCGACCTGCTGATGCTGCACATCGACGCCGACGTGCTCGATCCCCGCCTGGTGCCGAGCGCCTCCACCCCCTCCGCGAACGGCCTCACCATCGCCGAGGCCGCCGGCGCGATCGTCACCGTGCTGCGGACCGGCCAAGTCGCCACCGTCTGCTTGTCCAGCATCAACCCCGGCGCCGGCGCCCGCGGCGAGCGCTCGGTCGCCTCCGCCGTCGAGCTGTTGGAGACCGCGGTACGGGAGTGGCAAGTCATCCCATCCTTACGAGACAATCAGCCCCCGGCATAGACCGCGACTCGTTCCGGTTTGGCGCCGCGGCCCAAACCATGCCAACGAGCGCCAGACCGCGATCGCCGAACAGTGAATCGGCCACACCCATTGGAGGTACGATGACTCCCCGACTTTCCTATTGGCGGCTGGCGCCGGACACCTACCAGAAGATGCTTGACTTGAGCGCGGCGGCGTCATCGGCGTTGGAGCCGGTCCTGGTCGAACTGGTCAAGACCCGGGTCTCCCAAATCAATGGCCGCGCTTTCTGCATCAACATGCACACCACGGCGTTGCGGACCGCGGGCGAGACCGAGCAGCGGATCTACCTGCTGAACGCCTGGCGCGAAACGTCCCTCTACTCGGACCGGGAGCGAGCCGCCCTGGCCTGGGCCGAAGCCGTCACCCGGCTCCCCAACGGCGACGTACCAAACGAGGTCTATGACCATGCCCGATCGCGGTTCAGTGACAAGGAGCTGGTCGATCTGACCTTCGTCACCACCACCATCAACGCCTGGAACCGGCTCGCCATCTCCTTCCGCCCCGCCTTCGCGGCCGACCGCCAGCAGGATCCGGTCGCCGCCCCTGGATAACGCGCGACAGTTGCCAAGTTCCACCACCCACGATCAACTGATCGGAACGCCGGACGCAAACGGGCCGACCCGCACAACCGATCGATCAAAGAAACGGGCGCGGGCTCTCCTGACTGTCTATGCTACCTTTGCGAGACACTTGTCGCGCTGATGCCCGCTCCTCGCCTTAAGAGACGGATAAGGGCATAAGGTCTCGTCCCGGAGGGTAAGGGCTAGTCAGGAAATGGCAATGCCTGAGACCTAACGCATCCCGCGTCTGGAACCTTCCTTAGCGCTTACGCGTCGGAGTTTAACGCAACCCAACGCTATCCACATCGTTGCCGGATCGGCAATTTGGTGCCAAATGCACGGGATCCATGACAATGAATCGGTCAGACATTAGCGAACTTCACTACATCTGCCACATCGATAACGTGGCTTCCATCCTCCAGCACGGAATCCTAAGCCACAAGCGTGCCCAGCGCTTTCGACCGGTTTCAGTGGCTCTGGAGAGCGTCCAAGACCGCCGAGAACGCATAGTGGTGCCCGGTGGCCACCGCCTGCACGACTACACCAACCTCTACATCAATGCCCGCAATCCGATGATGTACTACATAAGACATCAGCACCTCAACCTAGCCGTTCTCCGAGTTAGTCCGGACGTTCTGGATCTCAACGGGTGCGTTGTCACGGATCGAAACGCGGCTCGTCAAATGGAACATCGGGGATTCTGGTCACCAAAGTTAGGCTTAGCAATGATCGACAAAGAAATTATGAACGCGGAATATTGGACACACGCGGACCCAATCATAGAGTGGAAGCAAAAGGGAATGCGATGCGCAGAGGTGCTGATTCCTGATAGAGTAGGGGTTGAGTTCCTCATGGGCGTGTATGCTTCCTGTCGCCCCGCGGAGGAGAGTATCAGGTTGACAGGTTGTAAGTTTTCGGTCACAATTTCAGAACACTTGTTCTTCTACCGCGGACCGCGATGAGAAGGAGACGCGGAGATGATCAAAGTTCTGACCGGGGACCTGCTCAAATCGCCGGCGCAAACACTCGTGAACACGGTGAACTGCGTTGGTGTCATGGGCAAGGGCATTGCCCTGGAGTTCAAGAAGCGATACCCGGCGATGTACGAGGATTACGTCCAGCGCTGCCAGCGGGGTGAAGTTCGCTTGGGCGAACCCTACCTCTACAAGTATGTAGTAACTCCATGGATTCTCAACTTCCCCACAAAGGATCATTGGCGATCCGTGGCGAAGCTTGATGACATCGTGCGCGGGCTCCGGTATCTTCAAGCGCATTATCGCGATTGGGGGATAACATCGTTAGCCGTTCCCCCGCTTGGCTGCGGCAATGGCCAGCTTGAGTGGAGCATCGTCGGCCCGACGCTCTATCGCGATTTATCAGGCTTCGACATCCCGGTCGAACTGTACGCGCCGCATGGCACTCCCCCGAGCCAGCTTGAGCTGGAGTTCCTTGACGCGGCCAATGCCGTCGAGTTGTTTGGGACGACTGACCCGAAATGGATTCAGCCGTCGGCGATTGCTTTGGTGGAGATCCTACACCGACTCGAGCAGCAACCGCATCATCCCCCCGTCGGTCGAACCGTATTTCAGAAGATTGCCTTCGTTGCGACGGCGGAAGGACTGGCAACTGGGCTGACCTTCCAAAGAGGTAGCTACGGACCGTTCGCTCCCGAAATGAAACGCTTGACATCAAGGCTCATCAACAACGGCTTGATCTCAGAATGTCGTTCGGGCCGGATGATCAATGTGAAGGTCGGCCCGACGTTCAATCATGCCCGAGAACTGTACAAAGACGATCTCGTTTGGTGGGATGAGATCATCGAGCGTACGTTCGACCTGTTTATGCGCCTCGATACCGATCAGGCTGAAATTGTGGCGACCGTACTGTTCGCCGCGTCCTCACTTGATAAGCGTGACGGCAAGCCCACCGAGCGCATGGTGTTTGATCATGTTAGAGAGTGGAAGGTCAAACGTAAGCCACCACTCCAGGACGAGGATGTCGCCAACGCGATTCGGAGCCTCGCGGCCCGAGGATGGCTACGCGTCGATGCGAGTAGCGACTTACCCGTTCCGGATTACCTTTTCTAACGTCTGACGCAATGCTTGCGGGACCCTAGTCCGTCCAGCAGTGGTGCCTCTCGCTCAGCCTGACCAATCACCTATGTGGCATTCCAGGTCACCGGGCGGATGGGATAGTTGAGGCATCGCTCATCAAGTAAGCTAGCATGACGGCAGCCGTGCTTTGGGGCTAGACCTCCTCGCTGCACCGGCGACCGACCCGGGCCGCGGTGTGACGTTGGGACGAGCGTTGGTGCTATGGCGGCAACGTCCGGTCGTGGTCACGCCCTGGCTGTCCGCATGATGGCCCGTGCTACCATTTCGGTACTATCAACGGCGCTGTTGTTGGCCGGGAAGCCGGCAGGATCTCCGCCGTCTCGTCACCACTTCACCTACCGTTCGCACGTCGCCGCGGAGGACGTAGGACCATGAGCATTGCCGCCATCTCGACCACGCCCGCCCAGGCCGTCTCCACCGCCGACATCCGGCCGAACGTGATCGCCGCCTTCGGCGATACGCCGCTGGTCCGTCTCAACGCGGTGACCAAGGGCATCCGGACCCCGGTCGCGGCCAAGCTGGAGATGATGAACCCCGGCGGCTCGGTCAAGGACCGGATCGGGATCCGGATGATCGAGGAAGCGGAGCGCAAGGGCTGGCTCAAACCGGGCGGCACCATCGTCGAGCCGACCAGCGGCAATACCGGGGTCGGCCTGGCGATGGCCGCCGCGGTCAAGGGCTACACCTGCATCTTCGTGATGCCGGACAAGGTGGCGCCGGAAAAGGTCGCCCTCCTCCGCGCCTATGGGGCCGAGGTGGTGACGACCCCGACCGCGGTCGAGCGCGACTCGGCGGAGAGCTATTACTCGGTCGCCGATCGCCTGACCCGCGAGCTGCCGAACGCCTTTCAACCGAACCAGTATTTCAACCCAATGAACCCACGCACCCACTACGACAGCACCGGACCCGAGATCTGGGCCCAAACCGGCGGCACGGTGACGCACTTCGTGGCCGGGGTCGGCACCGGCGGCACGATCTCGGGCGTCGCTCGCTACTTGAAGGAACGCAACCCCGCCGTTCGGATCATCGGCGCCGACCCCGAGGGCAGCATCTATACCCAGCCCGACAACATGCACGCCTACAAGGTCGAAGGCGTGGGAGAAGATTTCTGGCCCGGTACCTTCGACCGCTCACTGGTGGACGAGTTCATCAAGGTGGCCGACCGCGAGTCGTTCGTCCTCGCCCGCCGCCTGACCCGCGAAGAGGGCATCCTGATCGGCGGCTCCGGCGGGTTGGCGATCGCCGCCGCGCTCGAGGTGGCGCGCCAAACCGACGACCCGGCGGCGTTGGTGGTCGTGCTCTTGCCGGACAGCGGCCGCGGCTACCTGTCGAAGATCTACAACGACGACTGGATGCGCGAAAACGGCTTCCTCTCCCGCTTCACCCAGCCGACCCGGATCGCCAGTGTCGTCGCCGAGCGGAGCGGTGAGGTGCCGGAGGTGGTCGCCGTCGGCTGCAACCAGACCGTGGCCGAGGCGATCGAGCTGTTGCGGCGGCATGACATCTCGCAGCTGCCGGTGGTGCGCGACGCGATCCTCGACGACGACGGCGACGGCCGGTGCAGCGTCGAGGTCCATTCGGTCGCCGGCTCGCTCCAAGAGCGGGGCCTCTTAGACCATCTCTTCCGCAACCCGGAGGTGCTTTCGGCCAAGGTGAGCACCATCATGGATGGCCCGTTCCCCCTGGTGGACGGCCACGAAGAGATCGAGCGGGTGGTGCCGATGCTGGCGGCCGGCTCGCCCGCGGTCCTGGTCCAGCGCGACGGGTTACTCATCGGCGTCGTCACCCGCGCCGACGTCCTGGAGTACGTGGCCAGCCACCGCTCGCGCGGCCGCGGCTAGGCCGGCGGCACATCCCTGGCCCGAGCGGATGGTTCGAGCGGCCGATGTTGGGAATGGGTCGTTCGACTCCGCGCACCAGCACACATTGCCTCAGGCTCGGGGAGAAAGCGTCGCATATGCTGACCAAATCCATGACAGACGCTGACCACCTGTTGACCCTGGTCAATCTCGGTCTGGCCGATGCGGTTGCCGATTCGGAGTCGCTGCTCGCGTTTGAGGACGGGTGGGATGGAGCGGGCAGCCCCGGGTACGCGGAACCCACCTGGCAACGAGCCATCCTTCTCCTGGTCGAGATCGCGAGCACCCTTCGCGACTCTCACCAACTTCGCCTTTCCGCGGCGGAGATCATGCCCGGCTCATATGGCAATATCGACATTGAGACGCACACCACGAACCGTATGCTGATGTTCAGCGTCCCCGCCGACCAAGCTTCGCCCGTCCGCTACTACGGACACGACGAGGGACGGCGAAATACCACAAAGGGCGTGCTCGATCTCCAATCGAACCCTCAGTGGCTATCCGGTTGGCTTGCTGGTGAGTGACGACCCGTGGGAACCCGAGGATATTCCTTCGGAGGAACATCTCTACGTCTATGTCCATTGTCAGTGGATACGGAATGGTCGAGTCGTCCCTGGCTTCTTCAAGAATCGCCCAGACGAGATGACCGGAGCCATGTCCACGGACTGGAGCAAATACTCGACGCCGGAGGAAACGTGGGCGCGAGCCCGCAAACCGGAGTTGAACGGGGTTGGCCGGCTGCTGGTTGGCGCGGTTCGGCAGATTGGCGAACAGACAAGCTCCCAACAAACCGTGGTCCATACGCCCATTCAGAATCAGCCAGGCGTGCCTGACAATCGCGCCCATACCGACGTCAGCGGTCCGAAGGAAACGGCGGACCTCGATGTGCAATATCAATTCTCGGAGATTTGCACGCTCGTCCGGGAAATCCCGGCTCCAAACGACCCGGCCTGCCAGCAGAAGCAAACGCGGACCCAGTAGGAACTCGGGTGCGGAAGACCCCGGATGAGACTTCAGCAAGGCAAGACTGGGATCCATATTAGGCGTCTTCGCTACATTACTCCCTACCTGTCCAACATTGGCGGCAGTTCGGACTTTCCGTTAAGCTGAACCCAGCCGTCGTCGTCGCGAGCCGAGGAGTACTAACCCGATGACCAGCAGTTGGCAGGACAGCGCGTTCGAGACGCGGGCGATTCATGTCGGCCAGGATCCGGACCCGACCACCGGCGCCGTGATCCCGCCCATTTATCAGACCAGCACCTATGTCCAGGAAGCGGTCGGCGTCCACAAGGGCTACGAATACTCGCGAACCGACAACCCGACCCGGACCGCCCTGCACGAGGTGATGGCCGCCCTGGAAGGCGGCGCCTGGGCGCTCGCCTACGCCAGCGGCCTGGCCGCCACCCAGAACCTCGCCTACCTGCTCAATCCGGGCGACCACGTCCTGCTCTCGGACGACACCTATGGCGGCACCTACCGCCTCTTCGCCAAGGTGATCGGCCGCTACGGGATCGACTTCTCGCTGGCGGACCTCTCCGACCTCGATGCCGTCCGCGCCGCCTTGCGGCCGAACACCCGCTTTGTCTGGGTCGAGACGCCGACCAACCCGTACCTCAAGATCGTCGATATCCGGGCCATCGCCGGCATCATCGCCGACCACCCGGCGATGCTCGTGGTGGACAACACGTTCGCCTCCCCGTATCTGCAACAGCCGCTCTCCCTGGGCGCGGACTACGTCCTCCATTCGACGACGAAGTACTTGGGAGGTCACTCCGATGTCGTCGGCGGCGTCGTGGTCGGCAATGACCCCGACGCCTACGAGACGTTGAAATTCCATCAAAACGCGGCCGGCGCGGTGCCGGGCCCGTTCGATTGCTGGCTAACCTTGCGTGGGATCAAGACCCTGGCGGTGCGGATGGACCGCCACAGCGCGAACGCCCGCGCCGTCGCCGAGTACCTGCACCAGCACGAATTCGTCGATCGCGTCTTCTATCCCGGCCTGCCCGATCATCTGGGGCATGCCATCGCCCAACGCCAGATGCGTGACTTCTCGGGTATGGTTTCCTTCACGGTGCGCGGCGATTACGAAGTCGCGGCCGAGGTCGCCAAGAGCACGAAGGTCTTCCAATTGGCGGAGAGCCTGGGCGGGGTCGAGTCGTTGATCGAGCACCCGGGCCAGATGACGCACGCCAGCGTCGCCGGCACCGGGGCCGAGGTCGAAGATACGCTGATCCGGCTCTCGGTCGGGATCGAGAACGTCACCGACCTGGTGGACGACTTGGAGCGGGCGCTGGCCGCGGTCATCCCGGCGGCGGCGCTGCGGTAGGACGCCCGCTCCCGAGGAGGCGATGACGATTTCCCCCGCACCGGCCAACGCGATCGTCGCCGAGCGGCTTCACCGCGTTTACGCCAAGAAGGGACGCTGGCTCCGGTCGCACGGAGAGGTGGTCGCGGTCGAGGAGATCAGCTTCGCGGTCCCCACCGGCACCATCTTCGGCTTGCTGGGGCCAAACGGCGCCGGCAAGACGACCACGATCAAGATGCTCTCCACCCTCTTGCTGCCGACCAGCGGCACCGCCACCATCGGCGGCCACGACATCGTCCGCGACGAGCGCCAGGTCCGCCGCCAGTTGGGCGTCGTCCTCGGCGGCGACCGCGGGCTCTACGACAAGCTCTCGGCTTGGGACAACCTGGTCTACTTCGGCACGCTGTACGGGATGGACGCGACGTCGATCCAGCGCCGGGCAAACGAGGTGCTGGAGCTGGTGAAGCTGCAAGACCGGGCGGCGGAGCGGGTGGAGGGCTTTTCGCGCGGCATGAAGCAACGGCTGCACCTGGCCAAGTCGCTGATCCATAACCCGCCGATCCTGATCCTCGACGAGCCGACGATCGGCCTCGATCCCAACGCGGCGGTCGATTTGCGGGAAGCGATCGCCGCCCTGGTGCCCGAGCATACCGTGCTGCTGACAACGCACTACATGCACGAGGCGGATCAGCTCTGTCGCGAGATCGCCATTGTCGACCATGGCCGGATCGTGGCCCGCGGCAGCCCGAAAGAAGTGAAAGGGCTCGTCGCCGGGGACCGCCGGATCGAGATCACGATCAATCAGGCGCTGGACGGCACGGCGGCAACCATCGAGCGCGAGATCGCGGCGTTGCCCGGTATTCGCGGCACATCCCGCGAGCTGCTTGAAACGGGTGAGACCCGGTTCAGTCTCCTCTGCGCCGAGCCGACGCTGACCCTGGACGGCGCCCTCGCCGCCCTGCGCTGCCATGGCGTCGCCGTCAGCGCGGTCGAGGTGGCGGAGCCGAGCCTGGAAGATGCCTTCCTGGCGATCACGGGCCGGAGCTTCGAATGAGCGCCAACCCCGGCGTCCGTTATCTCAGCCCGGCCGCCCACTGGTGGGCGACGATGACCGCCACCCTGCGGTCGCAGATGTTCATCGACACCACCTACCTGATCTCGATCATCCGGCAACCGCTCGGCGGGGCGCTCTTCTTTCTCCTGATCTGGATCACCTACCAGGCCTCCGGCCAGTCCGTGGTCGCCGGCACCAGCGCGGCCGGTTTTCTCCTCATCGGCCAGGTCGGGGTTGAGGCCTGGGGCTCCACCATCTGGTCCAGCGGCTACGCGATTCAACACGAACGAAGCCTCGGTACGATCGGCGCCCTCTTCCTCTCCCCCGCCAGCCGGGTCGCCGTCATCCTCGGCTATGGCGTCAGCGGCTTCCTCTGGTCGCTCCCCTCCCTGCTCGTGCTGCTGATCCTCGGCCTGATCGCCGGCGCCCGCTTCGAGGTGGCCGATCCGCTGGCGGTGCTGGCCGCCCTGGTCGCGGTCTACGGCGGCTCGCTGGCGGTCGGCTTTGCCTGTGCCAGCGCCTTCATCTTGTCCCGGCGGGGCAACCTGATCGCCAACGCCTTGCAGACGCCGATCCATCTCCTGGCTGGCTTTCTGGTCCCCCGATCGAGCCTGCCGGAGGTCTTTCAAGCTATCTCGAATGTCATCCCCGCCGCTCACTCGATCGACGCCCTCCGCGCCAGCACCCTGAACGGCGCCTCGCTGGGTGACATCTGGCCCGCCCTGGCGGCGACGCTGGGAACGTCGCTCGGGTTCGTGGTGATCGGCGCTTGGGGACTGCGTCGCGTGGAATTCGCGGCCCGGCGGAGCGGCAGCCTTGAGCTTTACTAACACCCTCCGGTGGGAGCTGCGCGCGGTCGCCGCCGCCCTGGTGGCGACGGCAAAGTCGCGCCTGACGCAAATGGGGTTCGGCGGCTACCTGCTGCTCTGGGTCATGCTCCCGATCCTCAACCTCTGCATCACCGGCCTCATCTACGCCAACCGGCCCGCGTTGCTGGCGTATTCAGCCGTCGCCATCGCGGCGAACGCGATCGTCTTCAGCTGCATTTTCTATAGCGGCGAGATCCTCGACAGCGAGCGGCTCACTGGTACCCTACGCGCCCTCTTCCTCGCTCCCTGCTCCCGCTTTAGCTGGCTGCTCGGCGGCCAGCTCGTCGGGCTGCTCGAAGGGTTCGCGATCACGATCATCACCCTCATCTTCGCCCGCGTGGTGTTCGATGTCCGGCTCGATGCCAACCTGCCGTCGGTCGTGGTCGTCCTGGCCCTCTTCGTCATCCTCCTGTGGGGGTTCAGCCTCATCATCGGCGCCATCGGCTTGCTGCTGAAGCAAGCCAATCAACTGTCCAACCTGATCTTCCCGTTCGTGCTCGTACTGGGCGGGGTCCAGTATCCGGTCTCGCTGCTGCCCGATTGGCTGCGCCTCCCGGCCCGCGCCCTCCCCTTCGGCTACGGCTTCGAAGCGCTCGCCGCCGCCATGCTCAACAACGCCTCGCTGCCGGCCCTGATCCCCCAACTCGTGCCCCTCACCGGGTTCGCCATCGTCCTCCCGGTCGCCGGCATCGTGACCTTTCGCTGGTTGGAGCGCGTGGTCCGCGCCCGCGGCGAGCTGGACTTGTATTAGAGCGATTGTCGGAAGGGTTGTCCAGCGCGATCGCCGCCCTGGCTTCGCGGAGGTGTCCCTGGGCCACTGGAAGTCCGCGCTGAGCATCACGAAGTCACCCAGGGGTATCCGCCGGGCACCCCTGGGTGACTGAGGATGAGGCCTTCCCGAGCCGACAACGCTTCCGCAAATCGCGGTCGGGCGCGTCTGACGAATCCCTGCCGCCCTCCGGGCTAGGCCTCTTTGGTTTGATGCGCCTACCCCGGGCCCTTGGCTTGCAGGTCGGGGCAAACAATCAGGTCGCGGCCAGGCAGTGCCGCCAAGCATGATTGGCGCTCACTCGGTCGCTCGTCGCATCGCTGCTCAGGACCTGGCCCTCCCCGTGCGGCACGAGCGCGAGGTCCCCGAGCTGGATCCAATCCCGCTCCTCCTCCCCGTCTCGAGCCACATCCGGCCCGAGGTCACCATGTGAAACCACATGTACCCCGGCATCGGCGGCAGCGTCAGTCCCCAGGGTGCGGTGAGCTCGGAGCGGCAGTAGGACGCGCCGTTCATCCGCGGGAAGTGACGTTCCGCCAGACATCGGCGAATACGGGCGACGAGCTGCTGGCGATCGACCTCGAGCTTCCCGCGAACCGATGGGTCCCGGGGGGCCAGCACATCCACCCGAAACAGGAGGAGCGCTTCGAGGTCGTCGAGGGCACGATGCGCCCGCGGTCGAGCGAATGGCGGCGGTGCGGTCGGTCTCATCGGTCAAACCTCGGTTTGATCTCACATCGCTTGGCCGGTTGCGTCTATGAGCATGGTGGGCGGCGAACGTGAGGCCCTCGCCAGATTAGCGCATCGTCTTCGCACCGCTGGCCTGGCGCACGAGGCGCCGCCGTTACCCGCGCCCGGCACCGTGGCCGCTGGACGTCTGAGCATGAATCGGCGCTCTCCAGCCATAGACAGTCCGAATCGATCCCGGCAACGTTCCCTCAACCCGCGATCAAGCATTGGAGCTTTCCTAATGAACGACAACACGAGACAAGCACCCACGTTGGTTCTTGGCGGCACCGGCAAGATCGGCCGCCGAGTCGTGGCGCGCCTCACCGCGCGCGGCCTGCCTGTCCGCATCGGCTCGCGCTCGGGCGAGCCTCGTTTCGACTGGGAAGACCGCTCGACCTGGGGCCCGGTCCTGGAAGGGGTCGGATCGGCCTACGTCGCCCATTTCTGGGACGCGATTCCGGGCGCCGCGGAGACGCTGGGCTCGTTCGCTGACCTGGCCGTGGCGAGCGGCGTGCCGCGTCTGGTCCTGTTGTCCGGGCGCGGCGAGGAAGAGGCCGAGCGGGCGGAGCGGGCCGTGCGCGACTCCGGCGCCGAGCTGACGGTCTTGCGCTCGAACTGGTTCGCCCAGAACTTCAGCGAGAGCTACTGGCAGGAACAGGTCCAGAGCAACGAGCTTGCGCTTCCGGCCGGAGACACGCCCGAGCCGTTCGTCGACGCCGACGACATCGCCGACGTCGCGGTCGCGGCGCTGGCCGACGATCGGCACATCGGCGAGCTCTACGAGCTCACCGGGCCCCGGCTCCTCACGTTCGCGGAGGCGGTCGAAGAAATCTCCCGGGCGGTGGGCCGCGAGATCCGCTACGTACCGATCTCGAGTGAGGACTTTGCCGCCGCTGCGGTCGACCAGGGCGTTCCGAGCGAGGTCGTCGAGATGCTGACCGTCCTCTTCGGTGAGGTCCTCGACGGTCGCAACGCCCGCCTGGCCGACGGCGTTCAGCGCGCCCTCGGCCGCGAGCCGCGGGACTTCAGCGACTACGCACGCGACGCGGCCGCCACCGGCATCTGGAACCCGAGGGCCACCCGGGCCGCTTGACG
>JALZJP010000130.1 GCA_030859715.1 Chloroflexota bacterium | reverse complement strand
CCCGAACGACCGTTGGCTTCGGCCGTCGAGACCACCAGGCTCCTCCGGTCATTGAACGCGGGACGAGCGAAGCGGCAGTTCGGCGCCGTTTGCTGCAGGAGCTCGGTCCATCTCAGCTATGGCCGTCCGCAAGCGGCATCGGCATCGTGAGGGTTGGGAGCTAGTGGTCCGTCACTCGTGTTCTGCTAGGCCGCGGTTGTCGAGCTTCGCTCGACAGGCGGAGCAAGCACCGCCCCTACCTATTCGAAGCAGGCGTGACAGACCACTTGGTCGCTAGTTGCCTTGGCCTCTCTCCACGCCGCGACATCCCCGCCAACCTTGAAACGGTTGGCGGTGAGATGATTTGGACTGGTTGCATCGTCTGGCGAGCCGCTCCCGAGAACCCAAGTTGGCCCAGTCAGGTCGATAGGGCGATCGCGGTGTCTGGCCCCCGCCGCTGTCGATGCCTCTGCCCGAACCGGGAACGGCACCTGGCAGCCGCCGATGCCGCAGCAGCCGTTGGGCACCTTGTATAAGACAGCACCGCAGCAGTAGCCTGCGGCTAACGTGGTCGTCCGACGACAATGTAGCAGCGCAAACAGCTTAGAAACGACCGGCACCCGCGTCGCTGCGGGGCCAGCGCTAGCCGCCACAGCCGCCGAGGGGTATGCCGCTGAACCTTGGGACGGCTCTCGGTGGCGCGCTGCGCGGCTGCGGCGGTCCGGGGCGGTGTGCCGATTTCGACGGGGCATGCCAAGAGGCCCCGCGCCGCCCTCCTGGAGACCGGGGCCTAAATGCAAAACGCCCCGGTAACGGCTAACGCCGTGAGACCGAGGCTCTCCACAAACCGTTTGGTGGGGTCTGTTCCGCCTGAAGCGCATCCCCGTCCCGGGGACCGGCCTGGACACCGCCGGCCGGTGTCACTGACTCCCTAGACGCCCCACGCGATGGGTCGGGTTCACGGGGAAGGGATTCCTGCCAAGCGGTCGCCCGTTTTAGATGGGGAAAGCCGACGGCCCCGGTCGACGTCGACCCGCCAGGACCGTCGGCTTACCTCCCGTGGTTGGTGTTGCGGTTGGTGTTGGTGTTGGTGTCGCGGCTAGTGACACGAACGTCATTGTTGTTTCCACGCCGCCTCCGCCGCCGCTTCGTGTCCACGACGCTCACCCGGTTGCTGGATCCCGACGCATTGGGCTGGTTATTGAAGCCAGCTATGCCAGCTCGGCCGGCGTTGTTGGTGTTGGCGTTGGTGTTGGTGTTGGTAACGCTAATATTGTTCCTACTAGCGCGTCTCCGCTCCGCACCGATCGGGCGCTCGGCACGAAGCAGGCCCGCGAACGCCGCAAGGCTGGCGGCCAACCCCTTGAGTGCCCGTCGCCGCGACATCGCGCCCACCGATCCGCCGTCTTGGCGCCCCTCCACGATAAGTAACTCTCCCATCGAGCACCTCCGACGACTTCACAACCAACAAACCACGAGGACAGGCGATACCGACTCAGTCGGCATCGCCTGTCCTCGTGGCCGAGTCTCATCGAGACTCATCAACCGTCGCAGCGCTCCTCGCTTTACTCCGGCGGCTAGTCGTTCTCGCCGTTCTCGCCGTTCTCGCCGTTCTCGCCGTTGTCGTCGTTGTCGTCGTTGTTGCCGCGCCGGTTATCGTTGCCCGATTCGTTGACGTTGATGTTCTGGTTGTTGTTCTCGTTGCTCAAACCGATATTGTTGCGGTTGCTGGCACGGGCTCCGCCACCGCGACCGCCCCGCCGGTTCCGACGACGGTACCGCTTACACTTGGCATGGTCGTACTCATCGCCCTTGACACAGTAGTCCGGCACTTCCGGCATTTCTTCTTCAGCCGCGCCGACCTCGGAGATGCCGACCCCGACCACCCCGGCAGCCACTGCTGCGGTTGAGGCCATCGTCTTGATGACGCCACGACGCGTCTTCGGCGTTGCCAACCTGTCCATCCAATTATCCATGTCCTGTTACCCTCCCTGGTGCCGCACCATAGGCCGGCACTAAAACAAGAGGCTGCCCAGATGACGTGCCTCCCGGTCGGGTCAGCCACCATTGGCTGCCCTCTGTAGAGAGCGTAGCAGCAGTTCCCCTCCGTGTCAACCTCTGGTGTCAGTTGGTCTCAGGGCTTATGCGTGAGGGGCGGGCGCAGGAGGCGGGCTCGTTGGCGAGGAGGAACGGGTTCGCGGCCTCCATCCCGCGCCAAGGAACCCTCCGGGCCGTCTCCGCCGTCCGTAGCCTCCCACGCGACGCCGCGCGTCTCGCCAACCAGCCGGGCGGCGCCGCTACCAACCGCTTGTTGGCCCGGCGGCGCGGGCACTGGCCCATCGAGCACCGCTGGCACCGGCGCCAGGACATGATCGTCGGCGAGGACGCCAGCCGCGTGCCTGCCGGCTAGGGACCGATCGTCATGGCGCGACACCGCCGTGGCATCGCGCCGGGGCCGCCGCGTCGCGGCCCGCCTCCGGGCCCACCGTCAGTGCTCCGCCGCTGCGGTCGCGCGGGTCCGCGGCCCCCTCCCCACTGACGCATAAGCCCTATACCCGTGCGGGACGTCCGCTCCGGGTGGGCCGGGGTTCGTCGCAGAAAATCTGGATGCAGAACCCGCCGGGCTCGGTGCAGATGCCGCAGCTGCGATTGCAGCAGACCTCCCCGGGGGGGCAGGTCACGGTGCCGCAAGGCGTACTGCTCCCGTCGCCCCGGCCGCAGGCGCAGATGCACCGCTCCTGCGGTCGCCCCGGCCGGAAGCGCTGCTTGCAGGTCGCGACGCAGCCCCGGCGCCCGCGACCGCCGCCCGCCTCAGCACCGGCGTCGCGGCCCCCCAGCAACGCGAGCAGCCCGGCGGCACCCACGGCCGCGCCCTTGAGGACGCCCCGCCGAGACGCCCGTGCTACCAGCGCCTTCATAAGATCATCAAACCGCTGTCCGTCCATCTGGTTCCCTCCGTTGGGTAACGCGTTTCCCCGGCGACGGCCGGCGCGGCGGCGACGCAGGCGCACTGCGACGACGCCGAGTGGTCCCGATTGTAGCATTCCGCGGCGCTAAAGGAGCCGTCACTCCCCGGTTGGCGCCCTGGGTGGAACCAATCCCCCGCCCCCGTCGTATAGCTCGGCAGTGACGCCAGTCCGGGCGAATAGCCATTTCCTCGGGGGTGCGTCCGGCGGAGAGGAACACCCCAGCTACGTGGGGGCCTCGGTCTCACGGCGATTCGCGCCGTGGCCGGGGCTCTCGTGTTGAGGCCCTCGGCACGGTTCTCCGAAAGGAGGTCAGAACCGAGGGCCTTTTCGCGTTCAGACGACGAATTACGCAAGCAAGGAGGCGAACCATGGTCACGACCGACTGGGAGCTTGGGTCCTGGGACGAGCGGGATGCAGAGGTTGAGAGGGCGGAGGAAATCGAAATGGTGAGGACCGCGTTTGAGGAGGAGGGCGGCCCGAGTGTTATCGTCCACGATCCCATTGAGTTTCGCGCCCGGACCCTCGTCCGGATTCAGGGTCCGGGCGGGACGTTCTGGTACGAGACGGGCGGGCGGACGTGCCCGAACATCTACGACCGTAGTTGGGTCGAGAATTGGAGAACCTACGTGGATGCGGTGTCGGACTGGGTGGACGCCGAGGAGGCGGACGCCGACCTGTGGCCGGGGACAGCCCATCCGTGCCACCCGGCGTGGGACGAGTGAGGCCGTACGGCGGTTTCACCGCGGATTGCGACGGCATGCACGATGCCGATGATTGTTCGGAAGGCAAATCGCGTGTTATAATGTGAGTGGCGGCATAGGACGGCGCCAGGTGCCTAGAGCCTGATATGGACCTTGAGCGACGACAGTTACCAACCGATGCAGCATCAGGCTCACAAAGTCAACGAAATGCAAGCCAGCGACGACCTCGGGCAACCGTTCGTCATCGTTGGCCAAGCGACGGAAGCGCGCCGCCCAGGCAAAAGAGCGTTCGACCACCCAGCGCCGGGGCAGGAGCACGAAGCCGTGCTTGGCCTCCGCCAGCTTGACCACCTCCAAGCGGATGTCGTGCGCCGCCGCGGACGCGGCCGGGTTTTCGTCGGTGTCGCCTTTCGACGAAGGCCAACTCGACCGACTGCCCGGTGACGTCCTGGACGGCGGCGGCCAAGGTGCCGACCTGGTCGCGCTCTTGGGCATTGGCCGGGGTGACGTGCAGCGCCAGCAGGTGGCCGAGGGTATCGACCGCCAGATGCACCTTGCTTCCCTTGCGCTTCTTGGGCCCGTCGTAGCCGGCCCGATGCCCGCGCTCCGGGGTCGATTGTCGCGTCGCGCTGTCGAACATGGCCGCCGACAGCTGGTCGTTGCGGTCGGCCCCCAACTTGCCTTTGATTTGCACCTTAACGTACAGGGAGATGAGGCAATGAGTTGCGATGAAGTCCGTCAACAGCGAAAAGGCAAGGGTAGACAACAGAATGTGAAGGGTGAACGGCAGAAAAGACTCATCCTTCCTCCGCAAGAGAATTTCGACAACCGGGAGTACTGGGAGACCAGATACGTGGCCGAACTTGAGCGCGGGTCCGGGGTGGAACCCCGAGGCCACTACCTTGTGCGCAAGCAGGAGCTGCTCGCGAGGCTGATGATTGACGTCATCGATCCTCAGTCGATCTTGGACGTGGGTTGTGGCAATGTGGAAGTGGTGCAGAACCTCTCGTTCTCCGGCAAGTACACCGGAATCGACCTCTCGCCCTCGATCATCGAGCGAAATCGGGATCTGCGACCGGACTGGACATTTATTCAAGGCGACTTCCTTGAACTTGCCCTTGGTGGAGGGCTAGCGGCGGACCTCGTGATCTGCTTCGACGTGCTCGCCTACCAGCACGACGTGGAAAGGTACCGGGAGTTCGTGCAGGAGCTGATGAACGTGACGCAGCGGGTCGCGATCCTCAATGGCTTCGAGTCCAACTATGTTCCCAGAAAGGTGTCAAAGATGAGTGCCTTCCATGAGCCCCTCTCCGACACCTTGTCGCAGCTGGATGCCGGACGAGTGTCAAAGGTTGGCAGGTTTCGGGGAACGAGTATCTTCCGGATCGACAAGCCGCCGAAGATGTCCGTCGACTAGGATCCGATGGCTGGCGTCATCGCCGAGGCGGTGTCCACCATGGGCGGCAGATCCGGGCGAAGCATCGTTCACCTGCCACCCCCTGAACGGTGGCGGGGGATCTGATTCATGGGCTGCAACAACAACGTGTTGATTAGTGGAACGCCGCGCTCGGGGACGACGCTGACCTGTCACTTGCTCAACAAGCTGCCGGACACGGTCGCCCTCCACGAACCGATGAACGTGAAAGCGTTTGCCTCGCTCGCGGGCCACGACCAGATTGCTGACGCGGTTGAGCGGTTTTGCGGAGAGCAGCGCCAGTCGATTCTCTCCCGTGGCGTGGCGATCTCGAAGCAGGCCGGCGGCAAGGTGCCGGACAACCCGATCGAGACGACGCGCTCCACCGAGCGGCTACGGCGCAGCGTCGTCTCCCGCGGTGAGATTGTCGTGGCCAAGCCGCTGTCCCCCGCGTTCAGCCTGGTCATCAAGCACAACGCCTCCTTCGCCGCGGCACTGGGTGCGCTGGTGCGCCGCTTCCCGGTCTACGCCGTCATCCGCAACCCGTTGGCCACCCTGGCCTCCTGG